>DASRKX010000092.1:0-9872 GCA_035648735.1 Allostellaceae bacterium | reverse complement strand
GATGTACCATTTCCTCTCGGGCTACACGGCGCGCGTCGCCGGCACCGAGAAGGGCCTCGGCAAGGAGCCGCAGGCGACCTTCTCGACCTGCTTCGGCGCCGTCTTCATGCCGCGCCATCCCTCGGTCTACGCCAAGATGCTGGGCGAGCGCATCGCCCGGCACAAGGCGACCTGCTGGCTGGTCAACACCGGCTGGTCGGGTGGCGCCTATGGCGTCGGCTCGCGCATGAAGATCGCGCATACCCGCGCGCTGGTGAAGGCGGCGCTCTCCGGCAATCTCAAATCGGCGCCGACGAGGAAGGAATCCTTCTTCGGCCTGATGGTCCCGGAATCCTGCGGCGAGGTGCCGGCGGAGGTGCTCAATCCGCGCAACACCTGGTCGGACAAAGGCTCCTATGACGAGACCGCGCGGGGCCTGACCAAGCGCTTCGAGACCAACTTCAAGAAATACGAATCCTATGTCGGCAACGAGGTGAAGGCGGCGGGCATCCACGCCGCCGTCTGAGCGAACCGCCCGAGCGCAAGGCCGATCGATGCGCCTGCCGCGCGCCGCCCGCGCCGTCGCCGCCCTCCTCGCGGCGCTGGCGCTCGCCTTCTGCGCCGCGCCGGAGCCGAAGCCGGCGCCGAAGCCGTCGCCCGAAGCGGCGCATACCGGCATCGTGCTGATGCACGGCAAGCAGGGCAATCCGCAATCGCCCTTCCTGGCCGGGCTGGCACGCGCGCTGACCGGCGCCGGCTATCTCGTCGAGCTGCCCGAGATGTGCTGGTCGGGCCGGCGCATCTACGACAAGCCCTATCCCGCCTGCCTCGCCGAGATCGACGATGCGGTGGCGCGGCTGAAGGCGCGCGGCGCCGTCGCGATCGTCATCGCCGGCCACAGCCTGGGCGGCAGCGCGGCGCTGGGCTATGCCGCGCGGCGGGACGGCATCCGCGCCGTGGTGGCGCTGGCGCCCGCGCCGCAGAACAACCGCCTGGCGGCGCAGCCCGATGTCGCGGCCAGCCTCGAAAAGGCGCGCAACCTCATCGCCGCCGGCCGGGGCGAAATCGCCGTCGATCTCGCCGATTACAACAACGGCCGCAACGGCGAGGGCCCGATCACGGTGCATGCGACGCCCTTCGCCTTCGCCAGCTTCGTCGCCCCCGAGGGGCCCGGGGAGATCGCCGCCAATTTGCCGAAGGTCAAGGCGGCGCTGCTGATCGTCTCGGGCACCGACGACCGCAGCCAGCGCAACATGGGCCTGCTCTTCCCGCTCGCGCCGGAGAATCCGCAGAGCGCCCTGGTCTTCATCCACGCCAATCACCTGGCGACGCCGCAGGCGTCGATCGCCACCGTGTTGTCCTGGCTCGCGGCGTTGCCGCCGCCCTAGGCGCGGCGGCCCCTCACCCTTCCCTCTCCCCCAAATTGGGGGAGAGGGTTGCGTTGAAGAAATCGCCGCCATTGGGGGCGAGAGTTGCTTTAGCTAGTATCGCGCCATGAGCAACGTGACCGTGCTGATCGCCGGTGCCGGGCCGGTGGGATTGGCCCTGGCGGTCGAGCTGACGCGCTGGGGCGTGCCCTGCCGCATCGTCGAGAAGGCCGCAGCGGCGACGCCCTATTCGAAGGCGCTGGTGGTCTGGCCGCGCACGCTCGAGCATTTCGCGACGGCGGGCTGCGCCGCGGAATTCCTCGACGCCGGCCGGCCGATCACCCGTGCCGAGATCCGCGCCGGCACGCGCCGCATCGCCCGCATCGACTTCACCGGCATCGAGACGCCCTATCCCTACGCGCTCTTCGTGCCGCAAAGCGAGACCGAGCGGCTGCTCGAGGAATATCTGGGACGGCTCGGCGTCACGGTCGAGCGCCGCATCGAGCTGACCGGATTCACCCCCGGCCCCGACAGCGTGGTGGCGACGCTGCGCCGCGCCGACGGCGGCGCCGAGCATGTCGCCGCCGATTATCTCATCGGCTGCGACGGCGCGCACAGCGCGGTGCGACACGGGCTCGGCATGGAATTCTCGGGCGTTTCCGAGCAGGGCGTCTGGATGCTGGGCGATTTGCAGCTGCGCGGGCCGGGCGCCGGCGACGAGCTCGGCCTCTACTGGCATCGCCGCGGCGTGCTGGCGATCTTCCCGATGAAGGCGGGGCGCGTGCGCATCATCGCCGAGCTCGGCCCGGCGAACGCGGCGCCGAAGGAGGCGACGCTGGAACTTATCCAAACAATCCTCGACCAGCGCGGGCCGGGCGGCCTCACCGCGCACGACCCGGTGTGGCTGTCGCTCTTCCACATCAACGAGCGCAAGGTGGCGGATTACCGGCGCGGCCGCGTCTTCCTCGCCGGCGACGCGGCGCACATCCACAGCCCGGCCGGCGGCCAGGGCATGAACACCGGCATCCAGGATTCGGTCAATCTGGCGTGGAAGCTGGCGCTGGTCAGCCGGGGCCACGCGCGGCCGGTGCTGCTCGCGACATATTCGCCGGAGCGCAGCGCCGTCGGCGCGATGGTGCTGCGCAACGCGACCAACCTGACGCGAATCGCCACCATTCGCAATCCGCTGCTCCAGGCGCTGCGCAACGCGGCGGCATGGCTGCTGATGAAGCTACCGCCGGTCCGCCGCGGCTTCGCCACCGCCATGACCGAGCTCAACATCGCCTATCCGCAAAGCGCCCTGAGCCGCGGCGGCGGCGGAAAACTGAAGCCCGGCAGCCGCGCGCCCGACGCGGCCTTCCTCGATGCGGGGGGAGAGATCGCGCAGCTCTTCGATGCATTCCACCGCACGGGATTCACCCTGCTCGAGATCGGCGGCGCGACCAAAACAGCGGGGGCCAAGGCGGGCGGGGCGGGAAACGCGGCGGACAATCCGCCGGCGCGCTTCGGCGATCTGGTCAAAACCATTGCGCTCGGCCCGGCGCAGGATATCGCGGGCGAGCTAGCCCAACGCTACGGCAGCGGGCTCTACCTCATCCGCCCCGACGGCTATATCGGCCTCGCCGCACCGGCGGGCGATTTTCGCGCGGCGGAAAAATATCTGGCGGCGTGGCTGAAGGCGTAAGTATGAGTTTCGGCCACGCTTGCGCAAGCTTTGTGAAAGCGCCAAATCTCACTATGGCGCCCACTCAAAAAGGCTCTCCACGACTGATTCCCGAGTATGTTACGATACTGGCAACATGTCGGACATCAGCGTAATTCGCGCATTTGACGCCGATCACGTAGTCAGGCTAACCGGCCTGACACACGGACAGCTACGGTATTGGGACAAAACCGGATTTTTCAATCCTGAATATGGTTCGATGCAGCGAACGCCGGTTGGACGCATTTATTCTTTCCAAAACGTCGTCGGTTTGAGAACACTGAGCATCCTTAGAGGGGATTATAGAATCCCCCTACAGAGGCTCCGCAAGGTTGCTGTCGAACTCTACAAGCATCGCAACGCGCCGTGGTCCGAACTCACACTCCATGTTCTCGGAACGTCGGTTTATTTCAAAGAGCCGGAAACTGGAAAAGTGAGAGAGGCCTTAAGCGGTCAATATGCTGCGCTTCCGCTGAAAACGATCATGGAAGACGTTGCCGAAGCAGCGAACAAACTTAGGCAGAGAACGCCTGCCCAAATAGGGCGAATCGAGAAGCACCGCTTTATTATTCACAATGCATGGGCGGTAGCTGGAACCCGTATTCCCGTCCGGGCAATTCAGCGCTTCCATGAAGCGGGCTATTCGCCTGCAAATATCATCCGTGAGTACCCAACTCTCACGGAACAAGACGTTAAGGCAGCGCTGCAGCATGAGGTAAAGAAAGCCAAGCGAGCATAGGCGGGTGATCAAACCTTGCTCGTCATGCACCTAATCATTGACAACAATGTGCCTGACTCTGTTGCAGAGAAATTCAAAGCTCGTGGGCACAAAGTCGAACTGGTAAGAGATATTTTGCCCGCCGATTCTCCCGATCAGCTAATTGCTGCGGTCGGAGATCAGGAACGCGCAATTCTCGTAACCGGCGACAGAGATTTTCGTCAAATCGCCAAAAGAATACCCATTGGCAGCAAGGGCCGTTTTAGAAAACTTAGCCGAATTTCAATTGAGTGTTACGAGCCACGAGCGGCGGCACGTGTAGCAGAAGAAATGGATGTTATTGAGCTAACCTATTCGCAGGCACAGAAAACGGCCGACAAGAGAATTTTCATCGTAATCCAAGATCGCGGAATAAAGATCAACCGCTAGGACTGAATTGCCCGTACACCGTCCACCTGCTTCATCGGCACTGCCACCCCCGCCGCGCAGACAAAAAAACCCCGGCCTGTCCGGGGCCGGGGGTTTCTTTGTCAGCAAGGCGCCGTGGTCGATTAGAGGCTGGTCGCCACGCTGTTGAACGTGGTCTTGAGGTTGGTGCCCACCGTCGTCAGCGCGGTGACGATAACGACGGCGATGAGAGCGGCGATGAGGCCGTATTCGATGGCCGTCGCGCCCGTGTCGTCGCGGAACAGCTTGGTGAGGGTATTCATCTTCATTTCTCCAGGAGAGCAGTGATTGAAGCCTGCTCAAGGGGCGACTCTGTGCCGAAAGTGTTAAGCGCGAATAAAGATGAAAAATGATTTAACCGGCTTCATTTATCTAAAATCCATCGGACCCACCTCGCCCGCCGATACTATCCCCCCGCATAGCCGCCGAGGATCGGCAGGATCTCGCCGGTGATGTAGCTCGAGCATTGCGCCGAGGCGAGGAAGACGTAGGCCGGGGCGATCTCCTCCGGCTGGGCCGGTCGCTTCATCGGCGTGTCGGCGCCGAATTTCGTCACGTCCTTGGCGTTCTTGTCCGCCGGGTTAAGCGGCGTCCACACCGGCCCGGGCGCCACGGCGTTGACGCGGATGCCGCGCGGGATGAGATGGGTCGAGAGCGAGCGGGTGAAGGCGTGGATGCCGCCCTTGGTCAGCGAATAATCCAGCAAATCCTTGTTGCCGAGCAGGCCGGTCACCGAGCCGGTGTTGACGATCGCATCGCCGCGCTTCAGATGCGGCACCGCTTCCTGCGCCATGTGGAAATAGCCGTAGAGGTTGGTCTTGAGCGTGCGGTCGAAATGCGCCTCGGTCAGATCCTCGAAGCGCTGGACGTGGAGCTGGAACGCCGCGTTGTTGACCAGGATATTGAGCCTGCCGAATTCGCGCACCGTTTGCGCCACGGCATCGCGGCAGAATTTGCGGTCGGTGACGTCGCCCGCGATCAGGAGACAGCGCCGTCCCTCGCGCTCGACCGCTTTCCGGGTGACCGCCGCATCCGCATGCTCGTCGAGATGCATCACCGCGACGTCGGCGCCCTCGCGCGCGAACAGCACCGCGACCGCGCGGCCGATGCCGGAATCGCCGCCGGTGACGATCGCCACCTTTACGGCGAGCTTGCCCGAACCCTTGTAGAAGGGCGCGTCATACATCGGCGGCGGGCGGAGATTCGATTCCGTGCCCGGCTTGGGCCAATGCTGGCGCGGCAGGGGCGGCGCCGGATAGCGCCGCGCGCCCGCCTGCATCGCGCCGGCGAGCTTTTCCGGCTTGGCGCGCTTGTCCGCCCTTGCCACCTGTTTCTGGATGGCGCGGTGGGCGGCGGATGTCCGGTGCGCGGCGGCGCGGTAACGGGGCTTGGTCGCCATGGCACTCTCCCGCTCGACAATAAAATCGCGGGGAATTAAACCGACGGCGCCGCCGAATGTTCCCGGCCGCGCGCTTCCCGACCGTCCTGTACCTTACATCGGCGCGTCAGGCCTTCGCGCGGCGCCGATGCGCGTGGATGCGACGGTCGCCTTCCCACAGCTCGAAGCCGGTGCAGCCAGGCTCGCGCTTCGCCAACAGCTCGATGCATGATTTTATCGCCTCGGCGGGCGAGGCGGATTCGAACTCGGCGCGGGCGATGAAATGCCCGTCCGCGCCCACGAAATAGCAGCGATACGCCTGGCCCATGGGCCGCCCCCCGGCTTTATGGAGCGCCCTTTTGTTGTTGGTTATGGGGCTCGTTAATTATAGTCGTTCTAAGCACGGTCACAAGTCAATATAGTCCGCTAACGTACAAATCCTCGGTCGTTCGGCCCGCTTGACGCCTGGGTAATCGGCCTCATCCTGGCGTCATGCCGAAGGAACCGAAAGCCGATCCGGACATCCGCCGCCAGCGCTGCGCCCTGCTGATCGGGATGCTGGCGGCCTTTCCCGTCACGCTCGCGCTGTGGCTCGGCATCTATTATCTGCTGCCGCCGCTTGCCGGCATGGCCGAGCCCCTCGCCCGGGTGGAATTCGCCCTCGGCTGCAGCTGCGTCGCGATATTGCTCTGCTTTCTCACCGGCATCGAGGCCGTCTCGCATGAGCGGCTGGTCACGGCGGCGATCGATCCGCTGGCGGGCAAGGAATCGCGCCGGATGAAGATCAATCTGCGCTATCTCCAGCACACGCTCGAGCAGCTCATGCTGTTCATTCCGGGATTGCTCGCGCTCGCCTTCTACTGCGCCGACGGGCGCGCGATGCGGGCCGTGGCCGCGACCGCCGCGGTGTGGATCGTGTCGCGGGCCGCGTTCTGGATCGGCTACCATTACGGCCCGCAATACCGCACGGTCGGCTTGACCGGCACGGTGCAGAGCATGCTGGTGCTGCTCTATGTCTGCGCCCGGTTCGGCTTCGATGTCGCGGGAATTGCCGGTGCCGCGGCGCCGCTGATCCTCTTCGCCGGCATCGAGGCCTATCTGGTCTATGCGACGCGAATTCCGGCGCGCTGAAGCGCGCGCAGCAGCGGCAGCGCGATCAGCAAGCCGGCGAGCTGCGCCAGAATAAAACCCGGCGCGTCCTGCGGCCGAATGCCGCTGAACGTGTCGGTCAGCGAACGGGCCAGCGTCACCGCCGGATTGGCGAAGGAGGTCGAGGACGTGAACCAATAGGCGCCGGCGATGTAGGAAGCGACCGCCAAGGCCGTCACCGGCGGACGGGAATGCCGGCAGCCCCAGATCACCATCAGCAGGCCGAAGGTCGCGACGATCTCGCCGAGCCATTGCCCGGCGCCGGTCCGCGCATGGCGGCTGAACTGGATGACCGGCAGATCGAACATCAGATGCGCGAGCCCGACGCCGGCGACGGCGCCGGCCGCTTGCGCCGCGACATAGGCGAGCGCCGCGCGCCAGCGGAAGCCGTCGGTCAACGCCGCCGCCAGCGTGACGACCGGGTTCATATGCGCGCCGGAATGCGGCTCGCAAACCAGGATCAAGGCGAGGAGCCCCATGCCGGTGGCGATCGCGTTCGCCAGCAGCGCCACCGCCAGATTCCCGCCGCTCAATCGCTCGGCCATGATGCCGGAGCCGATTACGGCGATGAGCAGGAAAGCGGTGGCGATGAACTCCACCGCGACGGCACGCGGTAGCGAATTATCGCGCGGCGCGGCGGCCGGTGCTCCGGCGACGATCTTCAAGCCGGCGGTCACGATGCCGCGTCTTCCGCCGCGTCCGGGCGCAGCCGGCCGATGCGGTCGGCTTCGCGCTGCAAGGCCAATTTGTCGAGCTTCTCGATCGGCAAGGCCAGGAACAGCTTGATGCGCGCATCGAGCCGGCGATAGGCGTCGCGGAAGGCGGCGCCCTTCTCGGCCGCCGTTCCCTCGACCGCCGCCGGGTCGGGCACGCCCCAATGCGCCGTGATCGGCTGGCCCGGCCAGACCGGGCAGGTCTCGGCGGCCGCCTGGTCGCAGACGGTGAAGACGAAATCCATCGCCGGCGCGCCGGGCCCGGCGAATTCGTCCCAATTCTTCGAGCGCAAGCCATCGGCCGGCAGGCGCAGCGCGCGCAGCAGATCGAGCGTCAGCGGATGGACATCGCCTTTCGGCCGGCTTCCGGCGCTGAAGCCGCGAAAGCGGCCCTTGCCCCAATGGTTCAGCAGCGTCTCGCCGAGGAGGCTGCGCGCCGAATTTCCGGTGCAGAGGAACAGGACATTGTAGATCCGCGGCGCCATTGTCTCAGCCCGCCGCTTTGGGGCCGCAGCCGCAAGCCGCCGGTGCCGGCACGGCCGTTTCCATCAATTGCCGCGCGGTGCCGGTGTCGCCATAGATTGTGGATTCGCCGTGGGTCAGGAAGGTCTCCCAGGCGATGCCCTGCGGATCGGCGATCCACTGCTTGTCGGATTTGGCGTAGCAGCAAGTCGCCGCTTCCTCCTTCACGACCGGCTCTTGAGCGCGCGCGAGCCGCGCATGGACCTCGCCGAGCTCGGCCGCGTCCTCGACCTGGATGCCCAGATGGTCGATGCCGGGAGCGGCGCCATGCTTGGAGATGGCGAAGTTGACGCGCGGATCGTCCAGCATCCATTTGGCGTAATCGGACTTGAGGATCGTGGGCGGGCTGGCGAACAGCGTCGAATAGAACGCGACCGAATTAGCGACATCCTCGACCGCGACGTGAACGTGAAAGCGCTTCATGCGGACCTCCAAATGGGCGAGACCGTGTGGCTCACCGGAATCGATGTTGACGATCAAGATTCCAATAGGCGCCGGGCGTAACGCCGAGTTCGGCGAGCGACCGCTCATCGAGCAGGCGCAGATCGCGCCAGGTGGCGCGAATTTTTCGGCGTTCGCGCAGAATCGCGGCGGCTTGGGCGACACGCGCGATCAGGCCACGACAACCCGCCCGCCATGTATTCGCGATGACATCGCCGGCCTTGGTGCCCGAACCAACGAATGCTTCCTCGCAGCAGCGTGCGCTCATGCGGACCTCCGTTGCGGGCGTGGGGCTTTGGCGGCGGCGGGCTTGCACAAAGGCGCGCAGGTCGCGGCCGCGCTGCCGCAGCAATTCTCGGTGAGATAGGCCACCAGCCCGTTCATCGCGGCGTAATCCACCGCATAGATCAATTGCCGGCCGAGGCGGCGCTGGCTGATCAGGCCGCCGCGGCGGAGCTGTTGCAGATGAAAGGTGAGCGAGGATGGCGGCATGTCGAGCCGGCCCGCGATGTCGCCGGCCGACAGGCCGTTGGGGCCGCATTGCACCAGCATGCGATACACCGCCAGGCGATGCGCATGGGCAACCGCGCCCAGCGCCGCCAACACCTTGTCCGTCCGCATTCGACCCTCCGATAATACGTGTAATATCGAAATATATAGCGCCGGCAGGCGGCGGTCAAGCGATATTTCGATTAAAGACGAACGGTTGACGCGGCAGGGGCAGCCCGTTCCTTCGTCCTTCGACAGGCTCAGGACGAGGGCTCGGAACGAGGAAATGTCGGGCCCCGCTACCGTCCGGCCGCCGATTCGTCTAGTATCGGACATGGCCGAAACGCCGCGCCGCCGCTTCCGCGTGAAGAAGCTCCTGATCGGGATCGGGCTGCTTTTCCTGGTGCTCGTCGTCGCGATCGTCGCGGCACCCTTCGTCGTGCCGACCGACACCTACAAGGCGCAGGCCGTTGCCGAGATCAAGCGGGCGACCGGCCGCGATCTCCGCATCGACGGCCCGGTGAGCTTCTCGCTGCTGCCGCAGCTCGCTTTGTCGGCGCAGGACGTGTCCTTCGCCAACGCGCCGGGTGGCGCCGCCCCCGAGATGGCGAAGGTGAAATCGCTCGAGATCCGGCTGCAGCTCCGGCCGCTGCTGAGCGGCGACGTCACGATCGACAGCCTGGTGCTGATCGATCCGACGATCGCGCTCGAGATCGACAAGCGCGGCCGCGCCAATTGGCAGTTCGACGAGGGGACCGAGGCGCGGCCCCATGCGGCACCCGCGCCCGGCAGCCTGGAAGGCTTCCAATCCACCATCGCCGGCCTACGCATCGCCAAGCTGCAGATCCAGAACGGCAGCGCCAGCTATGTCGATGCGCGCGGCGGCAAGAAATGGAGCGCGAGCGCGATCAACATGACCTTCTCGATGGCCGGGCTCGACAGCCCGCTGGCCGCCGAGGGCTCGGCG
>DASRKX010000091.1:0-17582 GCA_035648735.1 Allostellaceae bacterium | reverse complement strand
GGCGGCGGCGGAGCTTTCGCGCTTTCCGGGGTCGGCGGCGTCGGCTTCTGCGGCGGCGCCTCGGCCGCGACCGGCTTCTTCGCGGGCTGCGGCGGCGTGAAATTGCGCATCGTCGCCAGCGTCTTCGGCCCGATATTGACGAGTTCGACCACGATCGGCTGCTCCTCGTCGATCTTGCGCTGGAAGACCGAGGGCAGACCGAGAATGATTGCCGCCGCCACCAGAAGGTGGAACAAGCCGGAAATAAATAAGCTGCGCCTTTCGGGCATCGCGTAAGCCAACTCGATTAACGCCGGGGCGTCCTATTGTTGGTCGGCGTGGCCCCCGGCAGCTCGGCAATCAGCGATACCTTGTTGAAGCCGGCCGAACTGACGATGCCCATCACCTGCATGACGCGGCCATAATCGATCGCCTTGTCGCCGCGCACATAGATGGAGGCGTTCGGATTGTTGTTGGTGATGGCGATGAGGCGCGCGCCGAGATCGCTCGCCTCGATCTTGCTGTTCTGCAGATAGACGTCGCCCTTGGAATCGATCGAGATGACGAGCGGTTCCTTGGGATCGTTGATCGACGGTGCGCGGGTCTGTGGCAGATCGACGGGAACGCCGACGGTCAGAAGCGGCGCCGTGATCATGAAGATGACGAGCAGAACCAGCATCACGTCCACCATCGGCGTGACGTTAATGTCGGACATCGGCCGATAGCGCGCCGGCTTGCCGAGCCCGTCGCGGGTGCTGGTAAAATTGACTGCCATCGCTCAGCTCGACTTTTCGTCGAGCTGGCGCGACAGAATGGCGCTGAACTCGGTGGCAAAAGCGTTTAGCCGGGCGGCGTAACGGCCGAAATCGGTCGAGAAGGTGTTGTAGGCGATGACCGCCGGGATCGCGGCGACCAGCCCGAGCGCCGTGGCAAAGAGCGATTCGGCGATGCCGGGGGCGACGACGGCGAGACTGGTGTTCTTGACCGCAGCGATCGACTGGAAGCTGTTCATGATGCCCCATACCGTGCCGAACAGCCCGACGAAGGGCGCGGTCGAGCCGACCGTGGCGAGAAACGGCATGAAGCGCTCGAGCCGCTCCATTTCGCGGCCGAGCGTTATCTGCATGACGCGATCGACACGCTCCTTGAGGCTGGCGCGCATGCTGCTGCTCTCGAGGAGGCCCTTGGCGACGCTGCGCCGCCACTCGCGCATCGCCGCGGCGAAGACAGCGGACATCGGGTCTTCCGGCCGCTCGCCGACGTGATCGTAGAGGTCATCGAGCGAGCCACCCGACCAGAAGCTCTCCTCAAAATGCTCGGCGTCGCGGCGGAGCCGACGAATCTTGCCGATCTTGTCGAAGATCACCGCCCACGACCAGAACGAGGCCGCCAGCAGGAGAAACAGCACGATCTTGACGATCGTGTCCGCCTGCAGAAAGAGCGTGAAGATCGAGAGATCGTGAGGCACGGAGCCGCCAAGGGCCAGCTGATCGACGGGCGTCGAGGGGCTGGCGGCGATATTGGCGGCGTTGTCGACGACGTTACCTTGCATGAGTTTTGACCATCTTCGGGGTTATGGGAGAATTATGTGGCGTTTGCGAGGCATCGCTGAGCCCCATCAGGGCGGTCGCTAAATTTTCCGGCAGACGCGCCGGCCGGCCGGCGGCGCCGAGACAGGCGACGAGAACGGAAAGCCGCGCCAGCACCGTCTCGCCGCGGCAGATCTCCTGCACGAGGTCGAGGCTGGCGCCGGCAACGCGCGCGACGCGGGTCAGCACGACGAGTTCGTCGTCGAGCCGCGCCGGCAGCAGGAAATCGGCGGTGACGCGGCGCACCACCAGGCCGTGGCCGCTGTCGCACCGCATCTTTTCGTGCTCGATGCCGGCGGTGCGCAGCGCCTCGGTCCGACCGCGCTCGGCGAATTTGAGATAGTTGGCGTAATAGACGACTCCGCCGGCGTCGGTATCCTCGTAATAGACGCGTACCGGCCAGCGATGAAGGTTGGCGCTCATGCCTCCTCCTCGCCGGCGTCGAGTAGATCGAGCTGCCCCGCCGCGGGCCGGATCGCGTCAACGCCAACATAGGCGAAGCCGGAATCGGTCAAGACGCGGCCGCGCGGCGTGCGCTGCACCAGCCCCTGCTGCACCAGATAGGGCTCGATTACTTCCTCGATGACGTCGCGCTCCTCGCCAAGCGCCGCGGCCACGGTATCGGCGCCGACCGGACCACCGGCGTAATTCTTGCCGATGCACAAGAGATAGCGCCGATCCATGGCATCGAGGCCGTTGCCGTCGACCTCGAGCCGCTTCAGCGCCTCGTCGGCGATCCGGGCGTCGACGCGCTTGGCGTTGGCAACGGCGGCGAAGTCGCGCACCCGCCGCAACAGCCGGGAGGCGACGCGCGGCGTGCCGCGCGAGCGGCGCGCGATCTCCGTCGCGCCCTCGCCGCTCAAATCCATCGCCAGTACGCGGGCGCCGCGCGCCACGATCTCGGTGAGCTCGCTCGTTTCATAGAAGGACAGTCGCAGCGGAATGCCGAAACGTTCGCGCAGCGGCCGGGTGATGAGACCGGCGCGGGTCGTCGCGCCGATGAGCGTGAAAGCCGGCAGGTCGATGCGCACCGAGCGTGCGGCCGGCCCCTCGCCGATGACGAGATCGAGCTCGAAATCCTCCATCGCCGGGTAGAGTACCTCCTCGACCGCGGGCGACAGCCGGTGGATCTCGTCGATGAACAGCACGTCGCGCGGCTCGAGGTTGGTCAAGATCGCCGCCAGATCGCCGGCGCGCTGGATCACCGGGCCCGAGGTCGCGCGGAAGCCGGCACCCATCTCGCGGGCGATGATCTGTGCCAGCGTCGTCTTGCCGAGGCCCGGCGGCCCGGAGAGCAGCACGTGGTCGAGCGCCTCGCTGCGCGAGCGCGCCGCCGTGATGAAGACTCCGAGGTTATCGCGCAGCGCTTTCTGACCGATGAACGCATCGAGCGTTTCGGGCCGCATCGAGATTTCGGCGTCTTCGGGCCGGCGGTCGGCGGACAGGATTCGCGGCGCGTTCATCGCACCAATTCCTTCAAGCCGGCTTTGATGAGCACATCAAGCCGCGCCGCCGGTCCGAGCCGGCGCGCCGCCTCGGCGATGGCGCCATAAGCCTCGCTCTTAGGATAGCCGAGATTGACCAGCGCCGAGACCGCGTCCACCGCCGCGCCCTCGGGGGTCGCCGCCAGCGACGGCTCGGGCGCCAAACCGGCGGCCTTGTCCTTGAGCTCGATCATGATGCGGCCCGCTAGCTTCGGCCCGACGCCGTCGGCGCGGGTGATGGCGCCGCGATCCTGCGCCATGATGGCGGTAGCGAGTTCGCCCGGCGCCAGCGATCCGAGGATCGCCATGGCGGTGCGTGCGCCGACGCCCTGCACCGTCGTCAGCAGGCGGAACCAGGCGCGCTCCGATTCATCGACGAAGCCGTAGAGATGGATATGGTCTTCGCGCACATGCGTCTCGATGAAGAGTCGGAGCGGCTCGCCGCGAATTGGCGCGCGCGTCAGCGTGCGCATCGAACAGAACACGTGATAGCCGACGCCATTGACGTCGACCACCAGACTCTCAGAGCCGGTCTGCTCGACGATGCCGGAAAGCATGGCGATCATTCTCGCACGGCCTCGCGCGGTGCGGCGTGCCACAGCCGGCGCGTCGTCGCGTGATGCGCATGACAGATGGCGACCGCCAGCGCGTCCGCCGCATCCGCCGTGGCGTTGGCGCCCGGCAGCAGCCGGCGCACCATCAACGCAACCTGCCGCTTTTCCGCATGCCCGACACCGACCACCGATTTCTTGATCAGGTTCGCTGAATATTCGAAGACCGGGATGCCGCGTTCCGCCGGCGCCAGCAGCACGACGCCACGCGCCAAGCCGAGCTTCAAGGTCGAAGCCGGGTTGCGGTTGACGAAAGTTTCCTCGACCGCCGCGGCATCGGGAGCGTAGCGGTCGAGCAGGACCGAGAGTGCGCGAAAGAGCACGGCGAGGCGCGCAGCCAGGGTGCCATCCGTGGCCACCGAGATCACCCCCGCAGCGACGTGGCGCAACCGGTTGCCATCGGCGTCGACGACGCCCCAGCCGGTGTGGCGCAATCCAGGGTCGAGGCCAATGAGGCGCATGGGCGGGGAGACGGCGGTCCGGCGGTTCAGGCGCTCAAGCGCGCCAGGACGTCGTCGGACACCTCGAAATTGGCGAACACATTCTGCACGTCGTCGCTATCCTCCAGCGCCTCGAGAAGCTTGAACAGCGCCTCCGCCTCCACGCGACCGATGGGAGCGCCGGCCTTGGCTCGCCATACCAGCTTGGCTGCAGCGGCCGGACCGAATTTCGTCTCCAAGCTGTCGCGCACGGCATTGAGCGCCTCGACCGAGCAAATCACGAGGCGCTCCTCGCCGCTGTCCTCGACGTCGTCGGCGCCGGCCTCGGCCGCCGCTTCGAATAGCGCGTCGGCCGGCACCTTGACCTCGGGATAAGTCACCTGACCGACACGGTCGAAGAGAAAACTAACGCTGTTGCTTTCGCCGAGATTGCCGCCGGCCTTGGCAAAGGCGGCGCGGATTTCGCTCGCGGTGCGATTGCGGTTGTCGGTGAGCGCCTCGACGATCACCGCGACGCCTCCGGGGCCATAGCCTTCGTAGCGCACTTCCTCGTAATTCTCGCCTTCCCCGCCGCCGACGCCGCGCTTGATCGCGCGCTCCAGCGTGTCGCGCGGCATATTGGCTTCTTTCGCGGCGGCGATGGCGGCGCGCAGACGCGGATTGGTGTTGGGATCGGGCAATCCTGATTTGGCGGCGGTAGTGAGTTCGCGGATGATCTTGGTGAAAACCTTGGCGCGCTTTTTATCCTGCGCGCCTTTGCGATGCATGATGTTCTTGAATTGGGAATGCCCGGCCATTTCAGATCGCTAGCCATGTGATTGCGACCCGAAACCATACCATATCGGGAGAATCAACCGCATCCGCGTTGAAATTTCATCCAACGCGCGGCGCGCGCGGTCTAGCGACGAAAAATGGCAGCATTACGGCGCGGCCGGCGTCGGCGCTCTCGATTCGAATTCCTGGGGCCAACTCGGCGCCAGCTTGCCGCCGAGTCGGATCGGCGCGAGGCGCTGCGCCAAGCCGGTGGTATCATCGGTTTCGACAACGGCGCCGCATAGGGTCGCCTCGCCCTCCGCCACCTGCAGCCGCTCACCCGGCATCTTACGGACGAATCGCGCGATCGCCGCCTCCTTCTGCATGCCGATCACCGAATCGTAGTCGCCGCACATGCCGACGTCGCTCATGAAGGCGGTGCCCTTCGGGAGGATGCGGTGATCGGCCGAAGGCACATGCGAATGAGTGCCGAACACGGCCGAGGCGCGGCCGTCGCAGAAATTGCCCATCGAGGCTTTTTCGGAAGTCGCCTCGCCGTGAAAATCAAGCAGGATGGCATTGACCGAACCGAGCGGGTGTTCGGTCAACAGCTTGTCCATGGCGGCAAACGGATCGTCGATCGCATCCATGAAGAGCCGCGCCATGGCGTTCGCGATCAGCACCGTCCGGCCATCGGCAATGCGGAAGATTCCGTGACCGTGACCGGGCGTGCCGGACGGGAAATTGATCGGCCGCAGCAGCCGCGGATCACCCGCGATGTAGGGAATGATCTCGCGGCGGTCCCAGACGTGATTGCCGGTGGTGATCGCGTCAGCGCCGGCGGCGTAAAGCTCCGCGCAGATCTGATCGGTGATGCCGAAGCCATGCGCCGCGTTTTCGCCATTCACCGCGACGAAATCGAGCGCCAGTTCGCGCCGCAGGCGGGGCAGATCGCGGACGACCGCCTCGCGCCCGGACCGACCGACGACATCGCCGCACAACAACAAACGCATGGGCCATGCCGATCATGGATAGGGAAGAAAGTAAGGATGGAGCCGCTTGGCCGTCGGCATTGACGAACCCTCGTGGCCCGCTTACGCAGGTGGGAGCCATATACCAAAGCCACGGCTCTGGCAGGGACAGCCCCCGAGGTGTCATTATCGGCCCCGGGGTTTCATGCGCCTAACGAACCGCGCAGCCCCATCCTCTTCCTATATGTGTGCTGCTTCGAGCCTCGCCGCAACCGTTTCAATGCGCAAGGCCAGTCTTTCGATGCCGCCGGCCATCGCTGAATCGTCTTCCGCCGCGGCGGATTGCGGCCGTCCCTGGGCGCGACGCAGCGTTTCCCTCGCTTCGGCCAGCTCATCGGCGAGCATCAGCGACGCCATCACCAGGAGCCGCGCTTCGCCAGCCTGGGGCGCATCCTTGGCAAAGCTGACCACCGTCGCATCGATGGCGCGAGCCAGTTGGCGGATGCGCTCCTCTTCGCCCGCATCGCAGGCGATGGCGTAGGCGCGGCCGTTAACGGAAATCGTCACCTGGGGCATCAGCCCTCCAAGACCCGGTCGAGACGATGGAGCACCGCGTCGAGGCGGGCGGCGACGTCCCCGCTCGTCTCGCCTGCCGCGGCCGGCGCGGCGGCCTGGGCGTCGACCGCGCGGGCCGCCGATTCGAGCCGGCTTACCGCCTGCTCCAGCCGACGTACCGCCTCGTCCATTCTGGTCACGACTCGATCCCCTATATCTTGAGCCGAGAACCTTAAGCCGTTCGTAAACGAATCGTCAATGCGGGCCAGGACTTATGTTCCGTTCCGCTAATGAAGAATTAACCATTAAAATGTCTTATAATCCAACTAATGGCGAGAAAACGGAGCCCGAAACAATGACCGCTAGCGCCCACTGGCAGCTCGACCGGCTCTCTCCGGAAGCGCGCGACGCTGCGGAGATCGCCGCGCAAAACGCCCGGGTGCCGCTGTCGCAATGGCTGGGCCACCTGATTGCCGAAACCTGCACCGCCGAAGGCGTCGTGCTCGCCGCCGAATCGCCGCCGCGCATGGTAGCCCCCGTCAATTTCGCGCAGCCGGCTTTCGCCCCCCCTCCCACGCTGCCGATGGCGCCGCGCGTCGTGCCGATGGCGCCGCCGCAACCCATCATGCCGGCGCCGCAAACCGTGCCCTTCCGCCCCGCCGCGGCCCAGCCTTTCGTGCCCCAGCCTGCGCCGCCGGTCATGGCCCCGCCGACACCGTTCCGTCCGACGCCGGTACTGGCGCCGCAGCCCGTTATGCCGCCCATGGCGACCGAGATCGGCCAGATGCCGCTGCCGTTCAACGCCGCCACGCTCATCCTGCCGCCGGGCGCGCTCGAGCCCGGAACTACCGGTACGCGCAACGACGAGGCCGACGCGCCCGAAGCGCTGGTCGCCGCCATCGCGCGCGAAGGCTTGCGCCAGCCGATCCTCGCCCGTCGCAAGCCCGGCGAAGACGGCCGCTACGAGATCGTCGCCGGCCGCCGGCGCTGGCGCGCCGCCAAGCGCCTCGGCATGACGCAGATCGCCGTCGTCGTCACCAACATGCCCGATCCGGAAGCGGTGCTCTCGTCGCTCTCCGAAAATCTCGGCGAGGGCAATCTCTCGCCGATCGAGGAGGCACGCGCCTATCTTCGCCTGTTGACCGAATTCTCGCTCGACCCGCGCGACGTCAGCGGCGCCGTCGGCCGCGACATGCCGCATATCGTGCGGACGCTCCGCCTGATGGGCCTGCCGCCGCGCGCGCGTGATCTGATCGCCACCGGAAGGCTGACGCGGGCGCACGCCTATGCGCTGCTCGATCAACCCGATCCGGAGCGCGCTGCCGACCAGATGCTGGCCGAACAATCCGGCGTCGATGAGGCGTTGCGCCGCATCGCAGCCGTTCCGATGGGGACGCGCCCATGATGCGCGAAATTCCGGATAGCTGGGCGACGGTCGAACTCGACGCCACGATCCGCATGCTCGCCGAGCGCGCCGCGCGGCTCGCCGGCATGCCGGTCGAACAATGGCTCGAACGGGCTATCCGCCGCACCTGCCCGCAGGCTTTCCGTCCCGCAGCCCCCGCGCCGATTCCGGTCCAGGCGCCGCCGCCGCGCGCCCTCGATCAATCGCTCGCCGACCTGATCGCCGCCGCGCGTCAGCCGCATCGACCGACCGAACCGAAGCCGATGGCGCCGCCACGTCCTGCGATGATGCCGCCGCCGACGGCCTATCAGCCCGAACCTGCGCCGCGGCCGATCCGGCCGATGGCGCCGCTCCCCACACCCGACAACATTCCCTTCGGTGCCCCGGCGCAGGAACCGCGCCTTGCCGACCCGTCGGTCGCGGCGCCCATGCCGCGCCGCCGCCGTGACGCCAGCGAGTGGGTCGATGAGGCTGTCGCGCCGCAGGCCAACGAACCGCATCCTGGCGAACCCGAAGCATCGCCGGCGCGTCGCCAGGCCGCCACCTTTGCCGGCGAAATGACCGATTGGCGCCAGCGCGAGGAGCGCCCGGCCCGCTTCGGCGCCCCGTGGCCAACCTTCGACGATCGCCTCGAGCCCACCGACGAACGCGGCAGCGGTTACGACGAGCCGCTCGAACTCACTCATCCGATCCGCGCCAAACGCTCCAAGCGCCCGCTGTTTATCGCTGTTGCCATCGCGCTTGCCGTCACCCTGGGCGCGCTCGGCGCGCAACGCATGATGACGGCGCTCGGCCGGCGCGACACCGCCTATATGCCGACCGTCCCGACGGCACCGTCGCCCGCCAGGCCGCAGCAGCAAGCCGCGCTGACGCCGGCGCCGCAGCAGGCGCAAGAACCGCTGCTGCCGCCCTCGCTGGTTTCGCCCAACGTTCCGACACAGCCGACGACGCAGCCGATCGTGACGCCGCAGCCTGTGCCGCAGGCGGCCACCGTCGCGCCCAGCATGCCGGTGGTAACGCCGCCGACGATGCCGCCGCAGCCTGCGATGGTGCCCGCACCGACCCAATCTCCGCCGGTTGTCGCCAGCGCGCCGCCGCAGCCTTTGACCCCGATGGCCAACACCGTACCGACGATGGATACCGCCGTCGCGGCGGCGCCGGAGCCGCCGCCTCTGCCGGCCCGCAAGGTCGCCGTGGCGAAGTCGCCTGTCACGCCGGCGACGCCCGTCGCGCCGCCCAACGCCGTCGCGGCGAAGAAGCCTGCCGGCGACGTGCCGCAGGATCCGGCGAAGCTCGCCGGCTGGCTCGAGGAACGAGTCAAATCGGGCGACCCCGTCGCCGAATATCGTCTGGGCGTGCTCTATGCGCTCGGTCAGGGGGTGAAGCAGGATTACGCACATTCCGCCCAGCTGTTCAAATCGGCCGCCGATGGCGGCGTTGCCGAGGCGCAGTACAACGTCGCGGTCATGTACAGCGAAGGCATGGGCGTGCAGCGCGATCCGGCGCAGGCGGTCCAGTGGTATCAAAAGGCGGCGGCGCAAGGTAACGGCAATGCCGCCTTCAATCTCGGCGTCGCCTATTCCAACGGCAACG
Organism: Allostellaceae bacterium; assembly: GCA_035648735.1. GTDB lineage: Bacteria > Pseudomonadota > Alphaproteobacteria > ATCC43930 > CGMCC-115725 > REEB95. Next base: position 8,202 of record DASRKX010000091.1, on the reverse strand, counting down.
GCGTGTCGCAGAACATCGAAGAAGCCTCGCGCTGGTTCCGCCGTGCCGCCGCGGCCGGCGTCGTCAATGCGCAGTACAATTTAGGCTTGCTCTACGAACGCGGCGAAGGCGTGCCAGCGTCGTCGATCGAAGCTTACGCATGGTTCGCCGCCGCCGCCGCCCGCGGCGACCAGGGCGCGGCACAGCGCCGCGATCATCTGGCCGCGACCTTCTCGCCCGCCGACCTTAAGCAGGCCGAAGGCCGTGCCGCGCAGCTGCAGAAGACGATCCAGACGGGCAACGCGGCCCCGGGCGATCAGAAGACCAACGCGGCCGCGCGCTGAGCGCGGCGTTTCCTAGAGCAGCTTTCCGCTTGCCACCCACCAGCCGGGAATTTCGCCGGCGATGCGCCGCGCCGTTTCGTGCGCCGCATCCGGCGTCGCAAAAAGCCCAAAGCAGGTAGCCCCGCTGCCGCTCATCCGCGCGAGCAGCGCCCCCTCGCCGCGCGCGAGGCGGGCCAGCACGGTATCGATCTCGGGCACCAGACCGCGCGCCGCATCGGCCAAATCGTTGCGCCGGTCAGCGAGCCGCCGCACCAGGGCCGCCGCATTGGCCGACGGCTCGGCAAAACGCGCCGGTACCGAATAGGCGCCCTGCCGTGCCTTGAATACCGCGGCGGTCGGCAGCGCGCGGCGCGGATTCGCCAGCACCACCCAAGTCGCCGGCAACGGCGGCGCCGGGACGATTTCCTCCCCGACGCCGCCGAGCCAGCAGGTCTTCCCGAGCAGACAGGCCGGCACATCGGCGCCGAGTTCGAGCGCCAGCTCCTGAAGACCCTGATCGTCGAGGCGTGCCTGCCAGAGCTCCAGGAGCGCGCGCAACGCAGCGGCCGCGTCACTGGAGCCGCCGCCGATGCCGGAAGCGACCGGCAGATTCTTTTCGAGCACGATGCGCACCGCCGGCACGCGGCCAAGCCGCCGCGCCAAGCCCTCCGCCGCGCGCCAGACCAGATTCGAGGGCGGCACGATTCCGGCGAGTTCGGACGCGAAAGGTCCGGTGATGTCGAGGGTCAGCGCCGCGGCCGGCTCGACGCTCAGCCGGTCGCCGATATCGGCGAAGGCGATCAGGCTGTCAAGCCGATGAAAACCGTCGGCGCGGCGGCCGACGACATGCAGATATAGATTGAGCTTGGCGGGCGCGAGGCGCGGGCGCGTCATCCGGATCAGCCGCCGCTCAGCTCTTCTCCGGCTGGCCGGCGAGGCCGCGGTCGAGCTTGCTCTCGATGCTCTTGATCTCCTCGGCCTCAGGCTTGAACTGGAGCGCGCGGCGCCACTGATAGCGCGCCTCCGCGAGCCGGCCGTTACGCCAATAAACGTCGCCGAGATGATCGTTGATGGTCGGATCCTCCGGCAGGAGTTCAATGGCCCGCTCCAGCACTTCGGTGGCATGGCGGAAATCGCCGAGCCGGTAATAGGCCCAGCCGAGGCTGTCGACGATGTAGCCGTCATTCGGCCGCAGCTCGACGGCGCGGCGGATCATCTTCACCGCATCGTCGATGTTCACCCCCTTGTCGATCCAGGTGTAGCCGAGATAGTTCAGCACCAACGGCTGTTCCGGCTGGAGCTCGAGCGCGTGCTTCAGATCCGCTTCGGCGCGCGGCCATTGCCCGGCACGCTCATAGGCCACGCCGCGGCTGTAGAAGATGCGCCAGTCGCGCGCTGCCGGATGAGGCAGGCGCTGGACGGCGCGATCATAAGCCGCGGCCGCTTCGGCAAAATTGCTGTGCGCACGCAGAATGTCGCCGAGTTCGACGAGCGCCTGCGGCCGGTCAGGCAGCGCCGCGGCCATCGCCTCGAGCCGGCGCTCGGCCTCGTCGGTGCGGCCCATGGCATCGAGCACGAGCGCCGTGCGCAGTCGCCCCGACACGGCAAAGGGAGACCCCGGCGCGATGGCGGCGTAGATTTCGAGCGCGTCCTCGTTCTGATCCTGCTGCTCGCGGATTTCGCCCAGCAGAAGCTGCGTCAGCGCGAAATCGGGCTTGAGGTCGAGGGCCAGCCGCGCGTAGACGATGCCGGCATCCAGCGTCTCGGGCTGGTTCAGCAGCGCGGCGAGGTCGAAGAACGCCTCGGCGGCGCCATCGGCGGGCGATGCGATGGCGGGCGGCGGCACGATCCCCTGATCGAGTCGCGCCAAGCCGGCGCGCGCGACATCGGAATCGTCGATCGGGACAACGCTTTCATACACCGCGCGCGCCGCCGCAGTCCGATGATTGCGCTCGTAGAAATTTCCGGCGAGCTCGGCGACGCGCATGGTCGGCGGCGTCTCGGCGGCAACCAGCTTGCGATAACCGGCTTCAGCCTTCGCTGTCTGGCCGGTGACGTCGGCGATCAAGGTGTCGTGCAGATCCTTGAGCGGACCGAGTCCGCGCGTCTCGCCCATCAATGTCAGATCTTTGCTCGCCTGGACGTTTTGCCCGCGGCCGGCATCCGCCCAGGCGAGGAGCAAGGGCACGGCATAACGCTGCGCGCCGTCGCGCGGCACGGATGCCGCCTGCTTCGCGGCGACGGTGAAATCTCCGCTCTTGATCGACTGTTCGAGCACGGTGAGCGCGGCGAGACCGCCCTGGCCGTCCCGCGCGACGATGCGGCGGGCAAGCGGCGCTGCCTCGTCGACGCGACCTTCCGACAGGCGCAGCGCGAAGGCGCGGCGGATCAGGCCGTCGTTATCGGGATCGGCGGCCAGCGACCGGTCGATGAAGGCAGTGGCGTCGGCGTAATCGTGCTCCTGCTGCGCGTGGCGCGATGCGAGATAGCCGCCCAGCGCGGTGCGCGGGATCATCGGGCCCGAATCCGCCGCGACCGGGGCGTCTTCGGATTTGCAGCCGGCCAGCGTCGCCAGCCCTGCCGCCAAGAGCGCGCCGACCGCAATGGCCGAGATTTTCCAACCGCTATGCACGGCTGGACACTACACCCGGCGCGCGCGCCGATTCATCACATATTGGGATAGTTCGGGCCGCCGCCGCCCTCGGGCACCACCCAATCGATGTTCTGCGTGGGATCCTTGATGTCGCAGGTCTTGCAGTGGATGCAGTTCGCCGCGTTGATCTGCAACCGCGCGGCACCGGCCGCATCCCGCACGATCTCATAGACGCCGGCCGGGCAATAACGCGTCTCCGGCGAATCGTAGAGCACCAGATTCACCGCGATCGCCTTGTCCGGCTGCTTGAGATGGAGATGCGGCGGCTGATTTTCTTCATGGCTGACGCCGGTGAGGAACACCGAGGACAGCCGATCAAAACTCACCTGGCCGTCCGGCTTCGGGTAGGCGATGGGCGCCGATGCGGCGGCGCGGCAAAGCTGCGCGTAATCGGCGTGCTGCCGGAAGGTCCAGGGCGCCTGGCCGCGGAACAGATAGGTATCGATGGCCGCATAGACGAGGCCCGCCCAGAGGCCCCAGCGAAAAGCGGGGCGGACATTGCGCACGCGGTAGAGTTCGTCCCACACCCAGGAGGCGCGCAGCGCCGCCTTGAGATCGGCGTTTTCGCCCGCGAGCCGTTTGGCCACGATCTCAGCCGCGACCATGCCGGATTTCATCGCCGTGTGGCTGCCCTTGATCTTCGGCACGTTGAGGAAGCCGGCGGCGCAGCCGATCAGATGGCCGCCCGGGAAGCTCAAGCCGGGAATCGATTGGAAGCCGCCCTCGTTCAGCGCGCGCGCGCCATAGGCGATGCGCCGGCCGCCTTCGAACAGCGGCCGGATCGCCGGATGATTCTTGAAGCGCTGCAACTCCTCGAACGGGTTGAGGAAGGGGTTCGCGTAATCCAGCCCAACGACGAAGCCAACGGCAACCTGGTTGTTTTCCAGGTGATAAAGGAACGAGCCGCCATAAGTGCGGGCATCGAGCGGCCAGCCGATCGTATGCACGACCTGGCCGGGCCGGTGCCGATCGGGTCGGATTTCCCACAGCTCCTTGATGCCGATGCCGTAGCTCTGCGGATCGGCGTCGCGGCGCAGGTCGAACCGCGCCTCAAGCGATTTAGTCAGCGAGCCGCGGCAACCTTCTGCAAAGAGCGTTTCCGTGGCGCGCAGTTCGACGCCGGGCTCGAAATTGGCCGTCGGCTTCCCGTCCTTGCCGATGCCCTTGGCGCCGGTGGCGATGCCGGCGACTCGGCCGTCGGATTCGTACAGCACCTCAGCGGCGGCGAAGCCCGGATAGATTTCGACGCCGAGCGACTCGGCCTCCTTAGCGAGCCAGCGGCAGAGATTGGCGAGGCTGATGACGTAATTGCCGCGGTTGCGCATGGGGCGCGGCGTCGGCAGCCGGACGGCGCGACGCGCGGTGAGGAGCAGAAACCGGTCGTCCCGCGCCGGCGTGACCAACGGCGCGCCGCGCGCGCGCCAATCCGGAATGAGCTCGTCGAGGGCGCGTGGCTCGAACACCGCGCCCGAGAGGATATGGGCGCCGACCTCGGAACCCTTCTCGACGACGCAAACCGCGATATCGCGGCCGGTCTCTAAGGTGAGCTGCTTCAAACGGATGGCCGCCGCGAGGCCCGCCGGCCCCGCACCGACGATGACGACATCGTATTCCATCCGCTCGCGCTCCATGCGGCAACTATAGTGGATGGTCGCCGGACAGCGATGCTAGCTTTGACCGATGCAGGATCGTCCAGACGCAGCACGGCTCCTCGCCTGGCAAGTCGAGATGGGCGCCGACGAAGCGACCGGCACGGTGCCGCGCGACCGTTTTGTCGCCCGGCCGGCGCGCCCGATTGCGTCAGCTTCGGCGTCGACGTCGGGCACCGTTCCGCCGCGCCCCGCTGCGCGGACGGCCACCGTCGCTCCCGCGATCGAGGCGCATAGCGCGCTGCTGGCAGCGGCCCGGCAACTCGCCGAGTCGGCATGTGACCTGGCTGAGCTCAAGCGAATCGTCGAGCGATTCGATGGCTGCTCCCTCAAAAAGACGGCGACCAACACCGTCTTCGCCGACGGGCAGCCAGGGGCTCCCATCATGCTCATTGGCGAGGCGCCGGGGGCGGATGAGGATCGACTCGGGCGCCCCTTTGTCGGGCGCAGCGGTCAGCTTCTCGACCGAATGCTCGCAACCATCGGCGTCGAGCGGGCGACCAACGCGTATATAACCAACGCTCTGTTCTGGCGGCCGCCCGGCAACCGCAAGCCGACGCCCGAGGAGACCGCCATCTGCCTGCCTTTTGTCTGGCGTCACATCGCGCTTGGCCGACCAAAAGTCGTTATTTTATGTGGTGGAACAGCCACTTCCGCGCTGCTCGGCCGGCCTGAGGGAATTACCCGGCTGCGCGGCCGGTGGATCGATTTGGCGGTACCGGGCGTTCTTGAAGCGGTGCCCGTGCTGCCGACCTACCACCCGTCGTTTTTACTTCGTTCTCCCAGCCATAAAAGTGAATCATGGCGCGATCTATTATCGATTCAGTCAAAACTGGACGGGCTCTAGTAATATTCGAAAAGTAAACAGCATCTGTTAGACATGATCACAGCGGAATAAATCATCCTGTGGATCGTTCAACTTTAATCTTGCCAACCCACCAGGCGATAGTTTAAGGCGTCCGCCATGAACGGCTGGAGACGTGGGGTTCGGTCGAACAAGACTTGTGCTGCGATTTTCGTTACTGCCTTTTTCGCGGCAACATTGTTCGCCACTCCGAGAAGTTCCGCTGCGGAGATTCAAACCGCCGCCTGGATGCCTGGTGGCGAGCTGCGCCATGAGGCAGCCTTACCGCACGTATTGGCGACTGCCGACGCGGAACGCTACAGGTTGATTTTCCTTCTGGAAGGTTCTGGCCAATGGGAAGCCGCCGACCGGGAGATCAATGGCCTGAAGGACCGGCTGTTGCTCGGCCATGTCCTGGCGCTACGCTACCTGCACCCCCGCTATCGCGTCACTTATGACGAGTTGGCGCATTGGCTCGATTCCTATGCCGACCAGCCGGACGCCAAGGCGATTTATGCCCTGGCGCAGAAGCGCGCCCCCACCGCGGCGGCCGAGCCGGTCAAGCCGGTTGCCGGCACCCTCGTGCCCCAAAGCATGGAAGAGGATTTCGGGCCGCGGCCACTGAGCCGCGCCGAAGGCGGCAATGGAGGCGAGCCGGACGCGCATTGGCAGAAGGGCCTCGCCGCCTGGCGCGAAGGTCGGTTCGACGAGGCGGCGACGCATTTCGAGGCGCTGGCGAAGACGCCCGGACAATCGCCCTGGACGGTTTCGGCGGGCGCCTTCTGGGCGGCCCGCGCCGAGCTCAAGAACCGCCGTCCCGAACATGTCGCCTACTGGCTCGGCATCGCCGCCGAGCGGCCGCATACATTCTACGGGTTGATCGCGCGCAAGCTGCTGGGCGTCGATGCCCTCTTCAATTTCGACGGTGAAAGCTTCACCGACGTCGACGCGCGGGCGGTAACCGGCATGCAAGGCGGCCGCCGCGCGCTCGCCTTCCTCGAAGTCGGCGATTACCCCTCCGCCGAGGCGGAGTTGCGCATCCTGGCGGCGCGTGGCCCCACGCCGCTGCTGCGCTCGATCACCGCGCTCGCCGACCGCGCGAATTTACCGGCCTTGAGCCTGCAGCTCGCGTCGATGCTGGCGGTGCGGGACGGCCGCAACCACGATCACGCGCTCTATCCGGTGCCGCGCTGGACGCCCCATGGCGGATTCAGCATCGACCGCGCCCTGATCTTCGCCGTCATGCGGCAGGAATCGCTCTTTGCGCCACATGTGGTGAGCTATGCCGGCGCGCGCGGGCTGATGCAGCTGATGCCGGCGACGGCGCGTTCGATGGCGCAGCAAAGCGGCGAAACGCTCGACGACCGCCGGCACCGCCAGCACGAGGAACTCGCCGATCCCGAGACCAACCTGACGCTGGCGCAGGAGTACATCAACACCCTGCTCAAGGACGACCATATCCAGGGCAACCTGCTGCTCTTCGCGCTCGCCTATAACGGCGGGCCGGGCGCGTTGCAGCACTGGATCGCGGCGATGCCGGGCTGGCGCAGCGATCCGCTGCTCTTCCTCGAAATGACGCCGGTGGCGCAATCGCGCATCTACACCGAACGCGTGCTGACCAATTACTGGATTTATCGCATGCGCTTGCGGCAATCGACGCCGGATCTCGATGCGCTTGCTGCGGGTCAATGGCCGACCTATACCGCTCTCGATCAACACGAGCCGAGCGGTCGCCATGTCGCCCAAAATCAATGAGACGCGCCCCTTCCTGCCCGTCAACATCGCGGTCCTGACGGTCTCGGACACCCGCGACGAAGCCTCCGACAAATCCGGCCGCACGCTTGTCGAGCTGATCGAGGCGACGGGGCACCGCGTCGCGGCCAAGCGCATCGTCAGGGACGATCAGCGTGACATCGTCGCCGCGCTCAGGGGCTGGATCGCCGATCCGCAAATCGATGTCGTCATTTCGACCGGGGGGACCGGCGTCACGGGTCGCGACATCACGCCCGAGGCCTTCCAATCCGTCTACGAGAAGGAGATCGACGGCTTCGGCGAGCTGTTCCGCCACCTCAGCTATCAGAAGATCGGTACCTCGACGATCCAGAGCCGCGCCACCGCGGGCGTTGCCGGTGCGACGTTTATTTTCTGCCTGCCGGGATCGCCCGGCGCCTGCCGCGACGGCTGGGACGGCATCCTGGCCGCCCAGCTCGATTACCGCACGCGGCCCTGCAACTTCGTCGAGATCATGCCGCGGCTCGATGAACATTTGCGCCGCCCGAAGGCGATGGGCGCGTCGGTGTAACTGCTCGCAAGCGGCGGCAAACCTTCACTCTCCCCTCCAGGGGAGGGTGAAAAAGTCAAAGCTCCAACTCCCACGTCTCGCCGACCAGATCGACGCCGAAACTGTGGTGCGGCTCTTCCTTGACGCGGCGGAATCCGGCGCGCTGATAAATGCCGCGGGCGGCGACCAGGATGCTCTGGGTCCACAGCGTGATCGAGCTGTAGCCGGCTTGCCGTGCGAAGCGGATGCACTGCTCGACCAGGGCACGCCCGACGCCGAGCCCGCGCGCCCGGCGCTCCACCAGCAACAGGCGCAGCTTGGCGACCTCGGCGGACGCCTCGACCAGAAACACCGAGCCCACCGGCTCGCCGCCGATCTCGGCGATCCAGCAGTGCTCAAGCGAAGCGTCATATGATTTGATGAACTGCGCCCCGATCTCGGCGGCGAGCGCTTCGAAACTGATATCCCAGCCA
>DASRKX010000090.1:0-21774 GCA_035648735.1 Allostellaceae bacterium | reverse complement strand
GGCCAGCCTGCTGCTGTGCGACGCCGACGATCGCATCGTCATCTGCAACAGCGCGACGCGACGTTATTTTCCCAAATCCACCGAGTTGCTGGTGCCGGGCACATCCTTCGAGGCGCTGCTGCGCGCCCACGCCGCCAGCGGCTACGTCAAGGATGTCGGCGCCGACATCGACGCTTGGGTGGCCGAGCGCATGACGCATCATCGCGCCGCGAACACCGATTTAATTCGCGCCTATGACGACGGTCATTGGAGCCAGATCATCGAGCGCCGCACCTCCGACGGCGGCACCATCGGCATCCGCATCGACATCACCGAGCTGAAGCGGCGGGAGCAGGAGCTCAAAAAGACGTCGGACCAATTGCGCCATAGCCAGGAGCAATTGGCCCAGGCGCAACGCATCGCCGGCATCGGCAGCTACCAGCGGGATTTCGGGAGCGTTGAAGCGGTGTGGTCCGACGAGACCTGCCGGATCTTCGGCGTCGATCACCGCGACTTCGCGCCGACGCGCGAGAATTTTCTCGCCCTGGTGCACCCCGAGGACCGCGCGAGGATCGCCGCCGCGCTCGACGAGCAGGCCGTCGATAAGGCGCGCCGGCACGACGAATTCCGCATTGTCCGGCCTGACGGTGCGATGCGGATCATCCTCCGCGAGACCGCGGCGGTCAGCGATGGGGCCAACGTCCGGCGGGTCGGCACGATCCGGGACGTGACCGAGCTTCGCGACGCGGAGGAAAGGCAGCGCCGGCTCGAGGAAGATTTGCGCCATGCCAAGGAGCAGGCCGAGGCGGCGAGCCAGGCGAAATCCGAGTTCCTCGCCAATATGAGCCACGAGGTGCGGACGCCGATGAACGCCATACTCGGCATGACCGGCCTGCTGCTCGACACCGGGCTCGACGCCGAGCAGCGCAAATATGCCGAGATCGTGAGCCAGTCCGGCGAGGCGCTGCTCACCGTCATCAACGACATCCTCGACATCTCGAAACTCGAGGCGGGCAAGGTCGAGATCGAGAACATCGACTTCGACCTGGCCAACACCGTCGAGGGCGCGGTGGCGCTGCTCGCCCCGAAGGCGCGGGAGAAGGGGATCGAGTTGGGTGTGTTCATCGATCCGACGGCGTGCGGCCATTTTCACGGTGACGCCACCCGGTTGCGGCAGATACTCCTCAACCTTGCCGGCAATGCGATCAAATTCACGGAAAAGGGGTGTGTTGCGGTTCAGGTTCTGCCGTGCGACGGCGGCCAAGCGGGCGACGCGCCGCCGCTGCTGCGTTTCGAAGTGTCGGATACCGGCATCGGCATGACCGAGGACGTCCGCGTGCGCCTGTTCCAGAAATTCACCCAGGCCGACAGCTCGATCACCCGGCGGTTTGGCGGCACCGGCCTGGGTCTCGCCATCTCCAAGCAGCTGGCCGAATTGATGGGCGGAACGATCGGCGTTTCAAGCCAGCCCGGCGCCGGCTCGACCTTCTGGTTCCAGCTACCCCTGACGCCGACCGCCGCGCCGGTTCTCGATCCGCGCACGCTCGCGATCAAGCTCAAGGGCGTGCGCGCCCTGCTGGTGGACGACATAAAGATGAATCTCGAAATCCTTTCGCGGCAGCTGGCGACGACCGGATTGGAAGTGGTCTGCGTCGACGACGGATTCCAGGCCCTGGCCGAGCTCGAGCGCGCATGGCATCGCGGCAAGCCGTACGATATCGTCTTCCTGGATCAGATGATGCCCGGCCTGTCGGGCGAGGGGTTGGCACGGCGCGTGCGCGACATCGCCGGACTTGCCGAGACGAAAATGGTGATGGTCTCTTCCGGCGGACGCTACAGCCTGTCCGGCGACGCATCGAAATTGCTCGATGCGGTGCTCGAGAAGCCGGTACGCCAGCACGATCTGCTCGATGCCCTGGTTTCGCTTTACAGCCATGCGCCGGACCAAGCCGCGCAGGCGGAACCGGCGGCACCCCTTCTCGCCGCCGTCGCGGCCAGGCCGAAGATTCCGGCGGCGAAGGGCCGCGCGCTGCGGATTCTTTTGGCCGAGGACAACAAATTCAACCAGCAATTCGCCATGGCGCTGCTGCGCAAGGCCGGCCACGAGGTCGAAATCGCGGAGAACGGCCATCAGGCGGTCGATGCGGTGCGGCGCAGCGACTACGACGTCGTGCTGATGGACGTGCAAATGCCCGAGCTCGACGGCGTGCAGGCGACGCAGCAGATCCGCGCCCTGCCGCCGCCCAAAAACCGGGTGCCCATTATCGTCCTCACCGCCCACGCCATGGCCGGCGCGAAGGAACAGTATCTCGCTTTCGGCATGGACGATTACGTGTCCAAGCCGATCAAGCCGGAGGTTCTGCTCGCCAAGCTGGCAAAATATGCCGTTGCCGAGGCCGCGCCCGCCGATCCCGTCGCCCCCGCCGGCGACGACGGCGAGACGGATGAGGCCTGCCCGGCGGCATTGCCGCCGCTCGATCGGCAGCAACTCGACGCGCTGACATCGATGGTCGAGTCCGAGAGCCTGGCAGAACTCGTCGCGACCTATGTCGAGAACACCGGGTCGTCAATGGCGCAGCTCCGGAAATTCTCCGTCCCGTGGGATTCCCAGGCGCTGGCGCGGGAGGCGCATACCATCATCGGCGCCGCCGGCAATATTGGCGCGACCCGCGTTCGCGAAATCGGCATCGCGCTCGAACACGCCTGCAAGGACGACGACCGGGCGGCCGCCGGACGCCTGATCGCCGAAATGCCCGGCGTCTTCGCCGACGCGGCGGCCGCGCTCCACGCGTGGCTTGCCGAAGCGGCGACATCCAATCAGGCGGAAATGCGGGCGCGGCGCGCCACGGCCCGCAAGAACGCGGCCGATCGAGAGGCGAATCTCTGACCGCAAGCGCCGGCGTGGGCAACGCGCCTCAGCCCGGCGGCGTGCCGAGCAGCGGCGCCAGGGCCTCGGCCGGCAATTGCGTGAAGTTGCGCGGCGGGACGAAAAGCGCCGCGTCTTGCGGCGCCTCCTTCACGTCGCGTAACGCCATCGCGATAGTCGTGCGATGGCCTTGGAGCGCGATCACGCTACCTTGCAGCTTCATCAGCACGCCGCGCCGGCTGAACCAGGCGAAGCCGTCGGCCACCGTGCCGTCGCGCGCCGTCGTATGAATCCGGTATTTCACGGTCGGGATGCCGTCCACGACATCGTCGCCGATTCGCGTCTTCTTCAGGATGGGGCTGGCCAGCATGGCCATCACCGGCGGAAACGGAAAGGCGACGTAGCTTTTGAGCGCCGGAACGACGAGCCATCCCTGCTCCGCCTCACCGTCCAGGATGAACACGTCCTGCATGCCGAGCAGGGTCTGCTCCTGCCGCTCCTTGCCGGCGACGTGATGGACGATCCCGCTATAGTTGCGGCCGTCGACCGTGACGTCGCGGGTCGCCGTGTAGAAGACGGGCGCATCGAGCAACGATTCGGCCCGGCTCGTCCCCGAGGCGATCGCGGCCCATGCCAGAACCAGCAGGCCGGGAAGCTTGCGAAACGCGCCGCGCATCATCCGTCCGCGCTTGCGCCGCGTCCTTCGACGGTCCGGTACGCCTCCCCTAGCGCAGCGCGCTGCGCAGGCGGTTGGCGTGCGGATTGTGCGCGGCGCCGTTGAAGACCTGCTCGGGCGATAGCGGCCGGCCATAATATTCCGCCGTGGCGTCGCGATCGAAGGAGATCGAGGTGCCCTCGACGGTGATGCCGCCATAGACGCCGCTGGCATGGACCCAGGCGACGACGTCGGCGGTATCCGCGGTCAGCGCGTTCTGCTTGTTCTCTTGGCCGACGACGAAGACGCCGATGCCGTCCTGGCCGCCGAAATGGACCTGATCGTGCATCCATTCGTCGAGCGCGCGGTCGGTCATGATGAAGAAGACGGTCTTGGCCTGCTGCACGCCGGCCTGCAAGCCGAGGGTGCCGCCGCCCAACGAATAGAAGGCGGGATCGCTCCAACTCCCGTCGGGCCGCTTCACCACCAGCACCGCGGCGCCGCCCTGGCCGCCGATGATCAATCCGCCCTTGGTCAGCTCGGGCACGATCATCACCGCCTTGGCGCGGGCGAGCAGCCTGCCCGAATAGGTGAAGTTCGGATCGTGGCGCATCGGCCCCACCACGGCGGCGGCCTTGTCGATCAAGACCTGTTGGTCGCGGCCTTGCTGGGCGACGGCGCTGTCGGGCGCCATGAAGGGCGATGCGGCGATCGCGGCCAGGAACAAAACCGACAAGGCGATTTTTCGCATCATGATGGGGTCTTTCTGTTGAGGCGTGAAATCGGAGCCAAATCGCGCCGCGCGGGGATGCGAGCCGACCAGAACCAACGAGCGCCGCGGAGATCCGTTCCCTTGCCGGTCAAATATCGCCCCGCGCCGACCGGGCGGGATTTAGCGCGGCGCGTGCCGCGGCTCTTCAAATGCTTGAAAACTGGAGCGGGCGAAGGGATTCGAACCCTCGACCCCAACCTTGGCAAGGTTGTGCTCTACCCCTGAGCTACGCCCGCGCTCCGCGAGTGAGCGGCGATCATACAAAGCCCGACCGGCATTGCAAGCCGCCGTACCCGGCCAGTCTAGGGTTCGGACCTTAAAGAGCCGTTGCCGCGCCGAAGAGGCTTGCCATCGGGCGCCGCCGCGGCCATTTATCAGGGAAGTTTTCCTGGAACGCCTTAGGACGACGGCATATGGACACCATCATTGGCAAGGCCCCTCCTCACGGCGCCCCGAGCGGCGCCCCGGGCGTCGCGCCCGGCGGCGGCAATGCCGCCGATCCGATTCGCAACGGCACCACCGCGAGCTTCATGGCCGACGTCATCGAGGCCTCGGCCGAGGCGGCGATCGTCGTCGATTTCTGGGCGCCGTGGTGCGGCCCCTGCAAGCAGCTCGGCCCGGCGCTCGAAAAAGCCGTGCGCGACACCAAGGGTGCCGTCCGCCTGGTCAAGATCAACGTCGACGAGAACCAGGAGCTGGCGCAGCAGATGCGCGTCCAGTCGATCCCGGCGGTCTATGCCTTCAAGAACGGCCAGCCGGTCGACGGTTTCGTCGGTGCCTTGCCCGAAACCCAGATCAAGCAATTCGTCCAGCGCCTGACCGCGCTCGGCGGGGCGCCGGCCTCGCCCATCGCCGACGCGCTGGCGCTGGCCAAGGAGGCGCTCGCCGCGGGCGATGCCGCGCGCGCGTCCAATATCTGGTCGCAAATTCTCGAGGTCGAGCCGCAGAATTTCGACGCGCTGGCCGGCCTCGCCCGCGCCGCCCTCGCCAAGCAGGACATCGCCCAGGCGAAGGCGCTGCTCGCGCGCGTGCCGGCCGAACACGCCAACCACGCCGACATTGTCGCGGCGCGCGCCGGCATCGAGATCGCCGAGGCCGGCCGAAAGGCGGCGGGCGAGACCGCGTCGCTCGAGGTGCGGCTGGCGGCCGATCCCAAGGACCATCAGGCGCGGCTCGATTTGGCTGCGGCGCTCTTCGCCGCCGGCGAGCGCGAAAAGGCCATCGACCATCTGCTCGACAGCATCCGGCGCGACCGCGCCTGGAACGACGAGGCGGCGCGCAAGCAATTGCTCAAATTCTTCGCGGCGATCGGCTTCGGCGATCCGCTGAGCGTCGCTTCGCGCAAGCGGCTCTCCGCGATCCTCTTCGCCTGAGGGCGCCTTGGCCGAGCTGCCCGCGCGCCTGCCGATTTTTCCGCTGACCGGCGCGCTGCTGCTGCCGGGGGCGCGGCTGCCGTTCAACATCTTCGAGCCGCGCTATTTGGCGATGACCGAGGCGGCGCTCGGCGATGGCCGCCTGATCGGCATGATCCAGCCGCTCGAGGGCAAGGGCGACGGCGGCGACCCGCCGCTCTACAAGACCGGCTGCGCCGGCCGCATCGTCGAATTCCGCGAAAGCGGCGACGGCCGCTATCTCATCGTGCTCGAAGGCGTGTCGCGCTTCGACGTCATCGCCGAGCCGCCGCGGACCGAGCTTTTCCGCCGCGTCACGCCCGGTTGGGCGCGCTATGCAATCGACCGCGAGAATGCCGAGGTCGAGGGCGTCGACCGCCAGCGCCTGGTCGCGGCGCTTGGCCCCTTCCTCCAGCGCCGCGGCGTCGGCGGCGACGTTTCGGCCGCGACCTCGATGCCGCTGCTCCGGCTGGTCAACGCCGTCGCCATGATGGCGTCCTTCGCCCCGGCCGAGAAACAGGCGCTGCTCGAAGCCGGGCCGGCGGAGCGCGCGGCGCTCTTGACCCAACTCGTCGAGATGGCGCTTCTTGCTGGCATGCCCGAGGACGCGCCCCAGCGTCACTGATGGGGGCACCAACGTCGAGGACCAAGCCGATGTCCGAGGTCGATCCCAAGCTGCTCGAGATTCTGGTCTGCCCGCTGACCAAGGCGGCGCTGATCTTCGACCGTGCCGCGCAGGAACTGATCAGCGTCGATGCCGGCTTGGCCTATCCGATCCGCGACGGCATCCCGATCATGCTCGCCGACGAGGCGCGGCCGCTGCGCGACGACGAAAAGTCGCGGCTCAAGCCGAGGTCGCCCTGACCGCCTTCGCATGAACGCGCCCTGGCCGGCCGAAATCCGCCTCAAGCGGGCGGAGAACATGCTCGAAATCGATTTCGCGGGCGGCGAGACTTTCCGCCTGCCGGCCGAATATCTGCGCGTCGAAAGCCCCTCGGCCGAGGTGCAGGGCCATGGCCCCGGCCAGAAGCAGCTCGTCGCCGGCCGCAAGCATGTCGGCATCATCGGCATCGACCCGGTCGGCAATTACGCCATCCGCATCAATTTCGACGATTTGCACGACACCGGGATCTTTTCCTGGACCTATCTCCATACGCTGGGCCGCGAGCGTGAGCAGCGCTGGCAGATCTACCTGGCGCAGCTTGAGAAGGCCGGATTGTCGCGCGAACCCAAACGGTCCTAAAGCGGCTCGCCGCGCACCAATTTGGGCAGGTTCCCGGAAGTGCCCATGGCGTGGCGCATCAGCGCCTTCTTCAGCC
Source organism: Allostellaceae bacterium (assembly GCA_035648735.1). GTDB lineage: Bacteria > Pseudomonadota > Alphaproteobacteria > ATCC43930 > CGMCC-115725 > REEB95. Next base: position 14,792 of record DASRKX010000090.1, on the reverse strand, counting down.
CGGGCATGCGGTTGACGGCGGCCAGGCCCAGATCGCGCAGTACCGCCACGCTCTTGAGCTCGTTCGAGAACAGCCGGTTGAGCCCGTCGGTAATCGCCGCCATGGTCACCGCGTCGAAGCGCCGCCAGCGCTCATAACGCGCCAAAAGATCGGCGGTGCCGATATCGAGGCCGAGGCGGCGCGCATCGACGGCGATCTCGGCGAGCGAGGCAACGTCGCGGATGCCGAGATTGAGCCCCTGGCCGGCAATCGGATGGATGGCATGCGCCGCGTCGCCGACCAGCGCCAGGCGCGGCGCGGTATAGCGCTCGGCATGGTTGAAGGACAGCGGATAGGACCAGACCGGTCCGGCGAGCGACACGGATCCTAGGAAATCGCCGAAGCGGCGCTGCAGCTCGGCGCGGAATCTTTCCTTGTCGAGCGCGAGCAGTCCCGGCGCGCGGGATGATGTCTCGGTCCAGACGATCGAGGAGCGATTGCCCGTCATCGGCAGGATGGCAAAGGGCCCCGCCGGGCGGAAATGCTCGACCGCGACGCCGCGATGCGGCTTCTGATGCGCGACGATCGCGACCAGCGCCGTTTGCCGATAGGCCCAGGACAGGCATTTGATGCCGGCCGCCTGGCGCAGCGCCGAGTTGCGCCCGTCGCAGGCGGCGACGAGCTGTGCCGTGACGACGCGCCCGTCGGCCAGCTCGATGCGCGCCAAGGCCCCGGCATCGACGACGCGCGCGACCTCGGCCGGTGCGATGCGGCGCAGATTCTTGAACGCGCCGGCGCGCTCATGGAGCGCGCGGCGGAGGTTCGCGTTCTCGACGATGAAGCCGAGCGGATCGGTGCCGATGTCGCGGTGGTCGTAATGCAGGAACAGGGGCGCGGCGCCGTCGGCGACGCGGATCTCGAGAATGGGCTGTGCCGTCGGACCGATTACGTCCCAGATGCCGATGGCATCCATCACCTGTTTCGAGCCATGCGACAGCGCCGTGGTGCGGACGTCGAATCCCGGCTTCAGGATCGTCTTGGCGGGCAGCCGGTCGATCAGCGCCACCTCGATGCCGGCGGCGGATGCCGCGACCGCCAGGGTGGCGCCGGCGAGGCCGCCACCCACCACGGCGAGCTCGACGCTGATTTCCCGCTGCCTGGTCATGCGTCCCCGTCTTGCCATGCGTCGCTCCCGTGCGGGCACAATCCTGCCGCCGGCGTCCCGCTGTCCAGCGCGGCAGCCGGTTGAAATCAACGTCATTTGAGCTGCCTAAATTTTAATCAGGCCTTTTGAGCTTGAGTACGAATTGAGCAGAAAATGCTTATCCACAGGCAGTTTTTCGCAGTGCAGCGCGATCCCGGTCAATCCGGCACTTGGCACGAATCTTGTTATTTATGTGGCAGCGACCGGCCATTCGGACGGCGCCTCTATGGGCCCATCGGGAGGGGTTTTCTCATGTTGGAATTCAAATTTCGCGCGCGCTTCGGGGCGGTGCTCCGGCTCCTGCCGGTCGTCGCCTTCGTCATCCTGCTACCGCTCGTCGCGGCACACGCCCAGACGGCGGCGCCTGCGCCGGCGGCACCCGCCGCCGATGCGGCCGCCGCGCCGGCCGCCGACGCGGCACCGCCGGCTTGCGTTTCCGATCCCGATCCGAAGAAGGCCGTACTCGAGAACTGCACGCCCAATTCCGGCGATACCGCGTGGATGCTGACCTCCATGGCCCTGGTCCTGATGATGACCGTTCCGGGCCTCGGCTTGTTCTACGGCGGCATGGTGCGCAAGAAGAACGTCGGCGACACGGTGATGACCAGCTTCTTTATCACCTGCCTCGTGACGGTGCTGTGGATGATGTTCAACTACAGCTTCGCCTTCCGTGCCGGCTCGCCGTTCATCGGCGGGCTCGATCGAGCGTTCCTCCAGGGGATCCTGAGCGACATCTCGAAAGGCATCGGCAATCCCAATCCGCTCGCGGCGACGATCCCCGAGACGGTCTATATGTGCTTCCAGATGACCTTCGCGATCATCACCCCGGCGCTCATCGCCGGCGCCTTCGCCGAGCGGATGAAGTTCTCGTCGATGTGCGTGTTCATGGCGTTGTGGGCGACGCTGGTCTATGCGCCGGTCGCGCATTGGGTGTGGGGGCCGGACGGCTTCCTCAACAGCGGCAACGACGCCGCCTATGTGAAGGTCCTCGACTTCGCCGGCGGCACGGTCGTGCACATCAACGCCGGCGTCGCCGGATTGATGACGGCGCTGGTTCTGGGCAAGCGCAAGGACACCGGCCCGGCGCATAACGTCATCCTGACCTTCATCGGCGCCTCGCTGCTGTGGGTCGGCTGGTTCGGCTTCAATGCGGGCTCGGCGGTCACCGCCGGCATGCAGGCCGGCATGGCCATGACGGTGACGCAGATCGCCACCGCCACCGCCGCGCTCGCCTGGATGTTCGTCGAGTGGGCGCTCCGCGGCAAGCCGACGGTCGTCGGCATCTGCTCCGGCGCGGTCGCCGGCCTCGTCGCCATCACCCCGGCCTCGGGCTTCGTCGGCCCGATCGGCTCGCTGGTGATCGGCGCGGTGGCGGGCGTTGTCTGCTACTGGGGCGCCACCGGCCTCAAGCATGCCTTCGGCTACGACGACGCGCTGGACTGCTTCGGCGTCCATGCGGTCGGCGGCATCGCCGGCGCGCTCCTCACCGGCGTCTTCGCCATCAGCGAATACGGCGGCACGGCCGGCCTGATCGAGGGCAATGCGATGCAGGTGCTGAACCAGGCACAGGGCATCATCATCGTCTTCGTCTACGACGCGATCGCGACGCTGGTGATTCTCAAGGTCATCGACGTGGTCATGGGCCTGCGCGTCGAGGAAGAGATCGAGCGCGACGGCCTCGATCTCGCCCTCCATGGCGAGACCGTGCAGTAAGCAACGTTTCCTCCTGTGGTGCCTGGGGGCGGCTGACCAGCCGCCCCCTTCTTCTTTTAAGGGCGGGGGCGGCTGCGACTCGGCACGAAAGCGGCAAAAGTTATCCCTTATTGCGATTCGTTTAAATCAAATACCCCAAGGGCTTGCTTGGCGATCCTCGTCCGATCGCGTATGATCGATCCCTTATTCACCGGATTGGCATGCTTTCCGGCTCGTGGGGGATATCGGTTATGGTCAGCATCGGCGACACCGGCCGCACCCGGCCGCGCTCCAGCGACAGCGGCCTCAACTGGCCGCGCCTGATCGAGCGCCTCGGCGGCGCGCTGTTCCTCGCGGCGGCGCTGTTCGCCGCCCTGGCGCTGGCCACCCATGACGGCCGCGATCCCTCTTGGGACCATGCGGTCGATGCACCCGCGCGCAACCTCATGGGGCTCGCCGGATCCCAGCTCGCCGACGCGCTGCTGCAGGCGTTCGGCGCGGCATCCGCGCTGGCGCCGCTGATGCTGGCCGATTGGGGATTGCGCGCCCTGCTCGGCCGCGGCTTGCGGCGCTTTTGGCTCAAGCTCCTGCTGGCCCCCTGGGCGCTGCCCCTTGCCGCTCTGGCACTCTCGGTGCTGCCGACGCCGCCCGCCTGGCCGATCGCGTCCGGCCTCGGCGGCTTGGCCGGCCGCCTGGCGCGCCAGGGCTTCGGTCGTCTCAACATCGCGCCGCCGATCTCCGCCATGGCGGCGGCGGCGCTGGTCGGCTTGCTGCTGCTCTATGTGATGGGCTTCACCCGCCAACCGGGTGCTGCGCGCGCCGCCGCCCGCGCGCGGCGCGCCGCCGATCCCGAAATTCCGCGCGTATCATGGCGCGGCCGCATCAATGCACTCGCGATGCCTTTTGCGTGGCTGCGCTTCAGGCGCGCCCGGGCCGAGATCGAATCGGGCCCGCTTGGCCCGCGGCGCGAGCCGCTGCTGCTCGGCGATACCGGCGCGCCGGCGGACGACATCGACGGCGACGACGAGAATACGGCGCCACAGCGCCGCTACGCCGCGGTCGACATGCCGCTGCGCGAGCGCAAGCCCAAGGCGCGCCCGCGCCAGAGCAGCCTCGACCTCGCCCCCTCCGATCATCTGCTGCCGCCGCTCGACCTGCTCACCGAGGCGCCGCCCTCGCGCACCGCCGCCGTCAATGAAGAGGCGCTGCAGCAGAATGCGCGGCTGCTCGAATCCGTGCTCGAGGATTTCGGCGTGCGCGGGCAAATCGTCAAAGTGCGTCCCGGTCCCGTCGTGGCGCTTTACGAGCTCGAGCCCGCGCCCGGCATCAAGGCGTCGCGCGTCATCGGCCTGGCCGACGATATCGCGCGCTCGATGAGCGCGCTCTCGGCGCGCGTCGCCGTCATTCCCGGCCGCAACGTGCTCGGCATCGAGCTGCCGAATGCGCGTTCCGAGATGGTGTTCCTGCGCGAGCTCCTGTCCTCCGAGGCCTATGAGCGCAACGCCTCGAAGCTGCCGCTGGTCCTCGGCAAGGATATCGGCGGTACGCCGGTCATCGCCGATCTGCAGCGCATGCCGCATCTGCTCATCGCCGGCACCACCGGTTCGGGCAAGTCGGTCGGCATCAACACCATGATCCTGTCGATCCTCTATCGGCTGACGCCCGACCAGTGCAAATTCATCATGATCGATCCCAAGATGCTCGAGCTGTCGATGTATGACGGCATCCCGCATCTGTTGGCGCCGGTTGTCACCGAACCGCGCAAGGCCGTTGTCGCGCTCAAATGGACCGTGCGCGAGATGGAAAACCGCTACCGCGCCATGTCCAAGCTCGGCGTGCGCAACATCGAGGGCTACAACCAGCGTCTTGCCGAGGCCAAGGCCAAGGGCGAAGTGCTGATGCGCCGCGTCCAGACCGGCTTCGACGAGGAAACCGGCCGCCCGATCTTCGAGGAACAGCCGCTCGCCAACGAAGCGCTGCCGCTCATCGTCGTCGTCGTCGACGAGATGGCCGATCTGATGCTCGTCGCCGGTAAGGAGATCGAGCAGGCGGTGCAGCGCCTGGCGCAGATGGCGCGCGCCGCCGGCATCCATATCGTCATGGCGACGCAGCGGCCCTCGGTCGACGTCATCACCGGAACGATCAAGGCGAACTTCCCGACCCGTCTCAGCTTCCAGGTGACGAGCAAGATCGACAGCCGCACCATCCTGGGCGAGGCCGGCGCCGAGCAGCTTCTGGGCCGCGGCGACATGCTGCACATGGCGGGAGGCGGCCGCATCACGCGCGTCCACGGTCCCTTCGTCTCCGACCAGGAGGTCGAGGCGGTGGTGCGCTTCCTCAAGCAGCATGGGCCGGCGCCGACCTATGTCGAGGACGTCACCGCCGACGAGGAAGACGAGATGGCGCAATTCCTCGATGAAGGCGGCGGCTCGGGCGACCAGCTCTACGACCAGGCGGTGGCGCTGGTCACGCGCGAGCGCAAGGCCTCGACCAGCTTCGTGCAACGCCATCTCCAGATCGGCTATAACCGCGCGGCGCGGATCGTCGAGCGCATGGAAACCGAGGGCGTCATCACCACGGCCAACCATGTCGGCAAGCGCGAGGTGCTCGGCCGGTCGCACGGCTGAGACCGCCCGGCTGGGATATTAGGGGCGGCCGGGCCGTAAATCCGCCACAAAGGCCGTGGAGTTTCACCGCATGCAGGACGACAAACGCCTCGCCGCGCAACCGTCGCGCCGCGCCCTGATGCTCGCGATCGGCGGCGCCATGTTGCTGCCGCGCCTGGCGCGGGCCGCGATCTCGGTTGCCGACCAGCCCGACGTCAACCGGGTGCAGAATTACATGAACGGCATCCACACCCTCGCTTCGCGCTTCGATCAGGTGGCGGAAGACGGCAGCACGGCGAGCGGCAAGATTTATCTCCAGCGGCCGGGCCATATGCGGATCGAATACGACAGCCCGAACCCGATCCTGCTGGTCGCGGCGCAGGGCGAGGTCTTTTATTACGACGGCAAGCTCGACCAGGTTTCCTGGGTTCCGCTCGACGACACGCCCGCCTGGTTCCTGCTGCAGGAGAACATCAGGATGGGCGGCGACATTACGGTGGAGAATGTGCGCCACGATCCGGGCGTGCTCCGCCTGTCGCTCTACGAGACCAAGCGCGCGCAGAACGGCCAGGTGACCCTGGTGCTGCAGGAAAATCCGCTGGAGCTGCGGCAATGGACGGTGGTCGACGCGCAGAAGAAGCATATCACTGTCACGCTGTCGAACCCGCAATTCGGCGTGCAGATCAATCCCCAGCTCTTCATCTGGACCGATCCTCACAGCAGCGGCAGCCGCGGCGGCTGAGCGCCTTCGCGGCATGAGCGACGGCTTTCTTTCGTTGCCCGATGCGGCGGCGGTCTTCCGCGTCGCCACGTCCGACGAAGCCAGCCTGCCGGTCTACGCGCTGTCCGGTCCGGCGCAAGGGCCGGCGCTGCTGCTGGGCCACGCCAACGGCCTGGCGGCCGGCTCCTACGGGCCGTGGCTCGCGGATCTCGCGCGCGACGCGCAGATTTTCGCCTTCGACGCGCGCGGCCATGGCGGGGCCACATGGCCCGCAGGGCCGCTCGACACGGTTTTCTCGCGCGCGCGCGTCGCGGCGGATCTCGATGCCGTGCTGCGCGCGATGCGCGAGCGATCCCCCGGCCGCGCGCTCTATTACGTCGGCCATTCGCTCGGCGCCGCCGCGGCGATCGACCTGCTGATCGCCGGCGGCATGGCCGATCTCGCCGCCATCATGCTGATCGAGCCGCCGATCTTTCCGCCGCCGGAGCTGCCGGTGCACGAAGAGGCCGAATTGCTGCAGGCGCGGCTGATCGACGGCGCCGGGCGCCGCCGATCCTCCTGGCCGAGCATCGAAGTCTTTGCCGCGCGGCTGAGGAACGGCAAGGGCCCCTTCGCGCGCTTCGCGCCCGAGATGCTCGAAGCCCATTGCCGCGCCACGCTACGGCCGAGCCCGGAGGGCGGCTTTACTCTCGCCTGCCCGCCGGAGGTCGAGGCGGCAATCTTCGCCATCCATTGGCGTGCCGATACCTGGCGCCACCTTCACCGCATCGAACGCCCGCTCGATCTCGTCGGCGGCGATCCCAACCGCCCGGATCGCGACTGGATCGCGCGCGCCATTCCCGACATGGCGCGGCAGATGACGCGCGCCCGACTGACGCAGCTTGCGGGATCCAGCCATTTGATGGTGCAGGAGGAGCCGGCACGGCTCCTGGCGCTGGTCCGGCGCTGGCTCGGGATCGGTTGAGACGGGGGCTGAAGCGGGGGCCGAGACATGCGGCGCCCGCATGTATCGCATGCGATGGGCGCCGCCTTTATTTCCGCCCGGCGCTGCCTATCTATTATTTAGAAGCCGCCTGCGGCCTTGTGGCCGTCGGTGGGCCGGGGGGCCTGCAAATGACCCTCCGACTCCCCCAAGGACTTCGGGCGCCCGGCTTGTCCCCCCTAGCCGGGCGCCTTTTTATTGGGGCGCAATTCCCGCCGGCCGCCCCTGCTTGACCGTCCGGCGGTTCCATGCAGGATGCCGCTCCATGAGCGCCATCCTCAAAGGCCGCGTCGCCCTGGTGACGGGCGGCGCGCGCGGTATCGGCCGCGCCATCGCCGCGACGCTGCACGCGCAGGGCGCTTCCGTCGTGATCGCCGATAACGGCACCGGCATTGGCGGCGACGGCGCCGATCCCAATGCGGCACGGGATCTTGCCAAGTCATGGGGCGCGCGGGCCTGCGCCTTCAGCGAAAGCATCGCCTCGCCCTCGGCCGCCCAGGCCGCCATCGATCTGGCGCGCAGCCGCTTCGGCGGCATCGACATCCTGGTCAACAACGCCGCGATCATTCGCGACGCCTTCGTTTTCAAATTCGATCCGCTCGATTGGGAAGCGGTGATCCGCACCAATCTCTCGGCCGCCTTCTACATGATCGCGGCGGCGACGCCGCTGCTGCGCGACCAGGCCAAGGCCAAGCGCGGCGGCGATCCCTATGGCTGGGGGCGCATCGTCAACATCGTCTCGACCGCCGGCTTCTACGGCAATTACGGCCAGGCGGCCTATGCCGCGTCGAAGGCCGGGCTGTTCGGCCTGACCCGGGTCGCCGCGCTCGACATGGCGCGCTCGCGCATCACCTGCAACGCGGTGTCGCCCTTCGCCGCGACGCGCGTCACCGAATCGATCAAGCCGCAGAACCCGGCGCAGCAGGCCTACAAGGACAAGGCGATGACCATCCCGTTGCAGCCGGTGGCCGACCTTGTCGCCTGGCTCGCCGCCGATTCGGCGGCGGAGGTCTCGGGCCAGCTCTTCGGCGTGCGCGGCCGCGAGGTCTTCCTGCTGTCGCAGCCGCGCCCGGCGGCCAGCGTCCTTGTCGCCCAGCCGGCGGATCTCGGCGCCGCCATCCAGGCCAAGCTGGCGCCTTCCTTCACCCCGCTCGAGACCGACCTCGAAGCCTTTGCCCAAAAGCCGGTTCTCTGAGAGAATGGTCGAATACCTATAGGTCTATAGACTCCGGAAGGTAAGCCATGACCGCCGCCGCGCAGACCGTCAAATCCGTCGAGGCCCTAAAGGATGCGTCCGACGAGTATCGGCTGGCCCTGCGCAAGGTGATCCGCAGCCACGCCGTCAACGAGCTCTACGGCGCGCAGGTCTATGACGAGCCGGCGATCGCGCTGGCGCCGACTCCCTATCTCAAATGGCTGACCTGCCGCATCGCCATGGAGGAATACGGCCACCATGTGCGCTTCCGCCAATTGGGCGAGCAGATGGGCATTCCCGCCGAGGAGCTCAGCCCGGCGACGCGCAAGCCGCTCTCGATCTTTGAATTCCCGCTCAAGAGCTGGGAGGAATTCTGCGTCGTGAAGCTGCTGGCCGACCTCGCCGAGATCATCCAGATCGAGGATCTGATGAAGTGCAGCTTCCTGCCGCTGCGCAATCTGGCGCGCATGACCATGCCGGAGGAGATCTTCCACTCGCAATTCGGCAAGGACACCTGCACCGAGCTGATCAAGACCGCCGAGGGCCGCGCCAAGGTGCAGGCGGCGATCGACCAGTATTTCCCGCTGATGCCGGCCTTCTTCGGCAAGGCGAATTCCGAGAACAACGCGCTCTATCGCCGCTGCGGCATCAAGCAGCATTCCAACGAGGACATGCGCGCCGATTTCATGGTGCGGGTGCGCGCCGTCGTCGAAGGCCATCTGAAGCTGAGATTGCCCGAGGTCGCCGAGGCCGCTTGAGCGGATCGGCGGACAGCGGGGCGGCCGACGCCGTCTTCGGCCGGCTCGCCGCTTTCCGGGCCGAGATCAAGACGCTGGCGTGGTTCGGCGCCTGCGGCGCTCCCCTCGGCGATGCGGAGCGCGCGCTGGCGCAAGGCTATGTCGCATCGCTCGGCCTCGGCGATCTCCCGGTCGCCGCGGTGCCGGATTGGCGACAGGCCGAAGCCACCATCCGCCGCGCCGATTGGGGGCGCGAATGGTGGGAAGCCGAAACCGCCGCCGAGCAGGCGCTGCACCGCATGGGGGCGGCGCGCTACGGCCGCGCTCCGCTGCTCAAGGCGCTGACCGAGATCACCGAAGAAGCGGTGGCGCTGCGCGACCATGCCGCCGCCGCCTTGGCCCGCGCCGGGATATCGTCCGAGGCGCTGGCCAAGGTCGCGGGGGGTGCCGTGGGCCAGGCCTGCCACCAGCGCGCGCTGGCGCTGCTGACCGAGGCGCCGGATCATCACGCCTTCGTCCGGAAATTCCGCCTCTTCGCGCGCGGCCGCTGGCCGCTCGGCGTTGTCGCGCGAAGCTGCTTTGTGTTCTAGGGTTCTTTCCCGCCATGTCGCTCAAAATCGTCACCTGGAACGTCAATTCCGTGCGCCTCAGGATCAAGAACCTGAAGCGGCTGGCGGAGCAGCTGGCGCCCGACGTCATCTGCCTGCAGGAGACCAAGACGCGGGACGAGTTCTTCCCGCGCGAGGCCGTCGCCAAGCTGGGCTACGCGCACCAGCTCGTCCACGGCATGAAGGGCTATAACGGCGTCGCGATTCTTTCCCGAATCCCCCTGGAGAAGCCCCGGAATCAGAGCTGGTGCGCGCGCGAGGATTGCCGCCATGTCGTGGCAGCGCTGCCGGGCGGCATCGAGCTGCACAACATCTATGTTCCGGCCGGCGGCGATGTTCCCGATCCCGAGGCCAACGTCAAATTCGCCCACAAGCTGCAATTCCTCGACGAAATCTCCGCCTATTTCGCCGGCGAGAAGGCGCGCAAAAAGACCATGATCCTGGTCGGCGACCTCAACGTCGCGCCGCTCGAGCACGACGTGTGGTCGCACAAGCAGCTGCTCAAGGTGGTGAGCCACACGCCGATTGAAGTGGAAAAACTCAACCGCGTGCGGGCGCGCGGCGGCTTCGTCGACGCAATGCGATATTTTGTTCCGGCGAGCGAAAAACTCTACACCTGGTGGAGTTACCGCGCGCAGGATTGGGCGGCGTCGGATCGCGGCCGCCGGCTCGATCACATCTGGGTCTCGCCGCAACTCCAGCCGGCGCTGAAGCAGATGAAGGTCCACCGCCAGGCGCGCGACTGGCAGCTCGCCTCGGACCACGTTCCCGTCATGCTGAACATCGGCTGATGGCGCGCGACCTCGCCCCCTTCTTCGCGCCCAAGAGCGTCGCCGTCGTCGGCGCGAGCGACCGCGCCACCTCGTCGGGCGGCGCCGTGCTGCAGAATCTGCGCATCTCGGGTTTTGCCGGCGAGATCGTGCCGGTCAATCCCAAGGGCGGAGAAATGCTCGGCCTTAAGGTGCGGCGCGATCTGCGCGCGCTCGACCGGCCGGCCGATCTCGTCGTCATCGTCATCCGCCCCGATTTGATTCTCGATGCGGTGCGCGAGGCGGCGGCGAGCGGCCACCGCAATCTCCTCATCCTGCCCGGCGGCTTCGCCGAGGCGGGCGATGCCGGCTTGGCGCGCGACCGGGAGCTGCGCGCGCTCATCGCCCGGGAAAATCTTACCATCGTCGGCCCGAATTGCGCCGGGATCATCCACCTGCCCAAGGGCGCGCCCTTCGCGGCCACTTTTCTGCGCGATCTGCCGCCCGGCCCGAATGCCAAGGGCGCTTGCGCCTTCATCACCCAATCGGGGGCGCTGGGCGAGGAGGCGATCGCGGCCGCCAAGGATCTTGCCATTCCGCTGGGCTCGCTGGTCTCGGTCGGCAACGCGGTGCAGCTCGGCATCGCCGACTATCTCGAATACCTCGGGGGTCTGGATGCGATCTCGACCGTGCTGCTCTATGTCGAGAACATCGAGGACGAAAAGCGCTTCCGCGCCGCCGCGCGCCGCATCGCGGCCAGGAAGCCGGTCGTGGCGCTGATGGGCGGCCGCACCGCGCAAGGCGCCGCCGCCGCCGCGCGGCACACTGGGGCCCAAGCGCGCGACGAAGCAGCGATCGAACGCCTGTGCCGCGAATCCTGCGTGCTGCGCGTCAACAGCCTCCGGCGGCTTTTGCTCGCCGGCAAGGGCTTCGGCGCCTTCCCGCAAGGCATCCGCAGACGCGTGCTGATCCTGTCGAATTCCGGCGGCCCCGGCGTGATCTGCGCCGACGAGGCGGCGGCGCAGGGCCTCGACCTCGTCGCCCTGCCGCGCGCGATGCACGACAATCTCCGCGCGGCGCTGCCGCCCGAAGCGGCGGTCGCCAATCCGATCGACCTGCTCGCCGATGCGCGCGAGGACCGCTTCGGCCTCGCGCTCGAGGCGGCGATCGCAGCGGGATCCGCCGCCTTCGATGCGATCCTCGGCATCCACGTCGTGCCCTTCATGGTCGATGCGGCGCCCGTGGTGGTGCGCATGGCGGAAGGCGCGCGCCTTGTGCCGATCCCATTCCTCTATTCGATGATGGGCACCCTGCCCGGCAAGGCGGAATGGTTCGCCGCGCTGGAAGCCGCCGGCGTGCCGGTGTTCAACGACGTCGAGGCCATGGCGGAATGCGCCGGTCTGCTGGCGCGCTACCCGGCGCTGCGGGCGGAGGCTCGCGCGGGGTAGGCATACCGGCGCGTGAATGCGATAACGATAGATTTATCGGATTGTCTGCAATTGGACATTGTCGCGTGCGTCGGCAACGCCGATCATCCCGCCTTGAACGATTCCCTGTCCAGGCCACCATCGCCGCGGGGCCCCACCAACCGGGCGTTGCGCCAAGCCGAATCGAGCTTGCGCGACAGCCAGGCGCGCTCGCGCACGATCATCGACAATTTCGTCGACGGACTCATCACCATCGACCAGCATGGGTCGGTCACCAGCTTCAGCAAGCCGGCCGAGCGCATTTTCGGCTATGGCGCGGACGAGGTGATCGGTCGCAACGTCAAGTTGCTGATGCCAGAGCCCTATCACAGCGGGCCTGACGGCTATCTTGAATCCTATATGCGAGCCGGCATAGCCCAGATCACCGGACGCGTCATCGAGGTCAAGGGCCGGCGCAAGGATGGCTCGATTTTCCCGGTCGAGCTGGCCGTGGCCGAAATTCCCAGCGAGCACGGCACGCGCGAATTCGTCGGATCGGTGCGCGACATCACGACCCGCCGCAACGTCGCGGAACAACTGCAACAAGCGCAGAAGATGGAGGCGATCGGTAATCTGACCGGCGGCTTGGCGCATGACTTCAACAATTTGCTTGGCATTATCATCGGCAGCCTCGATCTGCTCGCGCCGCATTTCGAGCGCGAGCCGCAGGACCGCGAATTGCACCGTGACGCGCTCGGGGCCGCGCTCAAGGGCGCCGATCTGACGCGCCGGCTGCTCGCCTTCGCCCGCGCCCAGACGCTACAGCCCGAGCGAATCGAGCTCAACGCGCTGGTTGAGGAGATGGCCAAGCTTTTGTCGCGCACGCTCGGCCCGATGACCGAGATCTCCGTCGTCCTCGCGCCCGACATCTGGCCGGTCGTCGCCGATCCGGGGCAGCTCCAGAGCGCGCTCGCCAATCTTGCCACCAATGCGCGCGACGCAATGCCCGACGGCGGCAAGCTGATATTCGCGACATACAACCGGGCACTCGATGCTAGCCGTGTCGCCGAACATGCGGAGGTGGCGCCGGGCGACTACGCCGTGATCGAGGTCAGCGATACCGGCGCCGGCATGGCCCGAGAAATCGTGACGCATATCTTCGAGCCGTTCTTCACCACCAAGGAGCGCGGCAAGGGCACGGGCTTGGGATTGGCCATGGTGTTCGGCTTCATCAAGCAGTCGGACGGCCACATCAACGTCCACAGCAAGCCCGGCAAGGGCACGACGTTCTGTCTCTTCCTGCCGCGCGCCACCGCCGAGGCAAAGGCGGCGGAGCGCCCGCGCCAGCCGATCGCCGCCAATGCCGGCGCCGGCAAGCGCGTTCTCGTTGCTGAAGACGACGACGCGCTGCGCCGGGTCGTGGTGCGGCAATTGCGCGACCTCGGCTACCAGCCGCTCGAGGCGGCGAGCGCTGCTGCCGCGCTCGACATTCTCGAGCGCGAGCCGGTCGATCTGCTGTTCAGCGACGTGATCATGCCGGGCGAGGGCGACGGCTTCGAGTTGGCGCGCCGCGTCGCCGCGCGCTGGCCGAAGCTGCGCATCCTGCTGACCTCGGGCTTTCCCGCGGCGCGGCTCAGCCTCGGCCGGACCGTCCGGCTACTGCACAAGCCCTATCGCCGCGAGGAGCTCGCCGCGGCACTGCGCGAGGCGCTCGCCAGCGGCAAAGGCAAGACCTAGCGCGCGCGATAGAGGAAGTGGCGGCCTTCGCGCACGCCGTCGGGCGGCGGCACGCGCTCCCAGCCCGGCAGATCGATCGCCACCTCGCTGACGACAATGCCGCCCGGACGAACCACCGGGGCGATGAGCGGCGCCAGCTCGGCGGCGAGGCGCGCCTCGTCGGTGACGGGAAAATTCAGATGCGCCAGCGCCGCGCTGCGCTTCAATCGATCCCAGCGCAGCGGCAGGGTTTCGCGCGGATCGCCCTCGACGCGCTCGGCCGGGTCATCCCGCGGCGGGATCGGCCCGGCATTGAACAGGATGATCTCGCGCCGGCGCAGCACCTCGCGCAGATGGTCGAAGGCGGTGCCGTCGCCGAAGCCGAGCTGGATCGCCGGTCCGGGCAGCTGCGATACCAAATCGCCGGCGCGTTCGAGACAGGCGCGCTGCGCCATCAGACGCCGGATGAGCATGTCGAGCGCGCTCAACGGTCGTTCCCCCTCCGCATCGCCGCAAGCCGGGCCATCCTGGCTCGGCGATGCCGCGCTTGTCGAGCGCGGCGCTGGGGCGGGCGCTCCCCTATCAGGGGACGAGGCGGTAGCCGCCCGGCTCGGTCACCAGGAGTTCGGCCTTGGCGGGGTCGTGCTCGATCTTCTGCCGCAGCCGGTAGACATGGGTCTCGAGGGTATGGGTGGTGACGCCCGAATTGTAGCCCCAGACCTCGTTCAGCAGAACGTCGCGGCCGATGGTGCGCGATCCTGCGCGGTAGAGGTATTTCAGGATCGCGGTTTCCTTCTCGGTGAGCCGGACCTTCTTGCGCTTGGCGTCGTCGACCAGCAGCTTGGCGCTCGGCCGGAAGGTATAGGGGCCGATGGTGAAGACGGTGTCCTCGCTCTGCTCGTGCTGGCGCAGCTGGGCGCGCAGCCGGGCGAGCAGCACATGGAGCCGGAACGGCTTGGTGATGTAGTCATTGGCACCGGAATCGAGGCCCAGCACGGTATCGGCGTCGCTGTCGGCGCCGGTCAGCATCAGGATCGGCGCGCGCACGCCCTCGCGGCGCATCAGCCGGCACAGCTCGCGGCCGTCCATGTCGGGCAGGCCGACATCGAGCAGCACCGCGTCGTGGTACTGGCCCTTGATGCAATGGAGGGCCTCGCTGGCGCTGGCCGCCTCGACGGCGGCGAATTCCTCATGCAG
>DASRKX010000089.1:0-12403 GCA_035648735.1 Allostellaceae bacterium | reverse complement strand
CCGCCGCCCCCCCCGCCGCCGGAGCCCAAGCCGGCCGAGGTCAAGCCGCCGGAACCGAAGCCCGAGCCGCCGAAGCCGGTCGAGGCCAAGCCCCAGCCGCCGGCGCCGCTGCCGAAGCAGAAGAAGCCGGACGTCGCGTTCGACGCGATGCTCAAGAACCTCGCCAGCAAGCCGCTGCCGGCGGATCAGCCGCAAAAGCAGGCGGAGAAGCCGCAGCCCTCGTCGCAGCCGATCGCGCCCCTCGGAACCCAGCTTTCGGTCAGCGAGATCGATCTGGTGAAGCAGCAGATCGAACAATGCTGGAACGTGCCGGCCGGGGCGCGCGACGCGAAGGATTTGACCCCGACCTTCCGCGTCTACATGAATGCCGACGGCACGGTCCGCTCGGCGCAATTGCTCAATCCCGAGCGCAACGGCGATCCCTTCTTCCAGGCCGCCGCCGAGAGCGCCCACCGTGCCCTTTTGAACCCCACCTGCCAGCCGCTCAAACTTCCGCCACAAAAATATGACCAATGGCAGACCTTCACGATCACCTTTGATCCCAAGGACCTCACATGATCCGTTCGTTGCTCCTTCGCTCCCTCGCCGGCCTTCTCGTCACCCTGCTCCTCGCGGCGGCGCCGGCACATGCCGAGCTGCACATCGATATCACGCGCGGCAAGGTCGAACCCATGCCGATCGCCATTCCGGCTTTCGGCGGCGGCTCGCAGGTGGCGAAAGACATAACCCAGGTGCTGTCGGCGGATCTCGAGCGCTCGGGCCTGTTCAAGCCGATCGACCCCAATGCCTTCATCGACAAGGATGCCAATTCGCATGTGCCGCCGCGTTACGGCGATTGGCGCGTGTTGAACGCGCAGGCGCTGGTCACCGGCTCGGCCGAGCAGCAAGCGGACGGCCGGGTCCAGGTCGAATTCCGCCTCTGGGACATCTATGCCGAGCAGCAGCTCACCGGCTTGCGCTACACCACGACCCAGGCCAATTGGCGCCGCGTCGCCCACATCGTCGCCGACGCCATTTATAAGCGGCTGACCGGCGAGGACGGATATTTCGACACGCGCATCGTCTACATCGCCGAGAGCGGCCCCCTGGACAAGCGCGTCAAGCGGCTGGCGATCATGGACCAGGACGGCGCCAACCACCGCTACCTGACCGACGGCCGCGCGCTCGTGCTGACGCCGCGCTTCTCGCCCTCGACGCAGGAGATCACCTATCTCTCCTATGCGCGCGGCACGCCCCGGGTCTATCTGTTCAACATCGATACGGGACAACAGGAAGTGCTCGGCGATTTTCCGGGCATGACCTTCGCGCCGCGCTTTTCGCCCGACGGCAACAAAGTGATCATGAGCCTGTCGACCAACGGCGCCAGCAACATCTATACGCTCGACCTGCGCACGCGGCACGCCACGCGTCTGACCGAGACCGATGCGATCGATACGTCGCCGGGCTATTCGCCCGATGCGACGCACATCGTCTTCAATTCGGATCGTGGCGGCACCCAGCAGCTCTATGTAATGAACGCCGATGGCGGCGATATCCATCGCATCAGCTTCGGCACCGGCCGCTACGGCACGCCGGTATGGTCGCCGCGCGGCGATCTCATCGCGTTCACCAAATTCGACGCCGCCGGCTTCTATATCGGCGTGATGCGGCCCGATGGGTCGGGCGAACGGCTTCTGGCCAATGGTTTCCTCGTCGAAGGGCCGACTTGGGCGCCTAATGGCCGGGTTCTCATGTACTTCCGTCAGACTCCCGCCCAGGACAGGAACGGCCGCGGCGCCACCAGCCGACTCTATTCGATCGACCTCACCGGCTATAACGAGCGCGAGGTCGTAACCCCGGGAGAGGGCTCGGACCCGGCGTGGTCCCCCTTGATTCCCTAGCAAATCCCTGACTATAGTCGGCTCAGTTTTCCGAGCTGGGCTTGGAATCCCGTGCGATTCCGGGCGCTGCAGGGCCCCTTGTGGGCGCTGCCGTCGAACAATCCACTGAAGAATTAGAGGGAGTGCAAAATGAATTTCAAGTCACTGAGTGTTATCGCGGCGATGCTGTTCCTTGCCGCTTGCGCACAAAAGACGGAAAGCGGCGCCAACACGGGCGGCGCGGCCAGCGGGGCCAGCACCGCAACGGCGGGCTCCCGCGAAGACTTCATCCAGAATGTCGGCGATCGCGTCTTCTTCGACTTCGACCGGTCGAATATCAAGCCGGAAGGCCAGCAGACGCTGCAGCGCCAAGCCGCTTGGCTCCAGAAGTATGCCAACGCCAAAATCACCATCGAGGGTCACTGCGACGAGCGCGGCACCCGCGAATATAACTTGGCGCTCGGCGAGCGCCGTGCGACCGCCGTCAAGCGCGCGTTGGTTGCCCTCGGCATTCCAGCCGGCCGCATTTCGACGATCAGCTACGGCAAGGAACGTCCGGCCGTCGTTGGTTCGAACGAAGCGGCCTGGGCCCAGAACCGCCGCGGCGTGACCGTCGTTCAGTAGCGACCGACGCGTCCTGCTCTGCAATTAAAGGCGCCTGCCTCTCCTCGCCGAGGAGGGACAGGCGCCCTTATTTTTGCCCTAATGCGCCGATAGTTGATCTTGCCGCCGATCGTTGATCTTGCCTAGGACGCGCCGCCGGCGGGGTGATTGCGCGGGAAGGTTTCGACACATCATGCGACGCTTGCCTCTTGTCGTGATTCTCGGCGGGCTTGCGCTCGGCGCGCTACCCGCGGCCGCGCAGGACGATACGCGCGCCCTTTCCGACCGACTCGACCGGCTCGAGCGCGATCTTAGCGCCGTGCAGCGGCAGGTCTATCGCGGCGGTGGGTCGCCTCCGGCAGGCGGCGCACCGGTCGCCGGCGTCGCGGCGCTCAATACCGAGCAGCGCCTGACCCAGCTCGAAGACCAGATGCGGCAGCTCAATGGCCGCTTCGAAGAGATCGGCAACAATTTCGACCAGCTCAAGAACCGGCTCGATAAACTGTCGAGCGACGTCGATCTGCGGTTGAACGCGCTCGAGCATGGCGCGGTTTCCGGCGCTCCGCCGACCCTCACGCCGCCAGCCGGCCCGCTCGCACCGCTGCCGCCGCAGCGTGGCGGCGCCAACCCGCCGCCCGGCGCTTCGGGCGTTCTCGGCCAGATTCCGGCGCCCCCACCCGGCCAAGTCGCGCAGAACGCCGCCGCGCCGGCCTCTGGCGGCCTGCCGGACGGCACCGCGCAGCAGCAATACGACTTCGCTTATGGACTGTTGCGGCGGGCCGATTATCCAGGTGCCGAGCAAGCGCTGCGTGCCTTCGTGCAGCGCTTCCCCAAGGATCCGCTCGCCGGCAATGCGCAATATTGGCTCGGCGAGACTTTTTACGTGCGCGGCGACTACAATAACGCTGCCATCGCCTTCGCCGAGGGCTACCAGAAATATCCCAAGAGCCCCAAAGCGGCCGACGATCTGCTCAAGCTCGCCATGTCGCTCGGCAGTCTCGGCCAGAAGGCGAACGCCTGCAGCGCTTTCGCGCGTCTCGACCGCGATTTCCCGCAAGCCTCCGGCAATCTGAAGGACCGGGCGGCCGCCGAAAAGCAGCATTACGGCTGTTGACGCCGATGGAAGGCGCGTCGCTGCCGCTCGCGCCGCTCGCTGCCGCCGAATTCGACGCGCTGATGGCGCGTTTCGCGCCCTTCGAGGACAAACCCCACCTCGCAATTGCCTGCTCGGGCGGCGCCGATAGCCTCGCGCTTGTGTTGCTCGCCGATCGCTGGGCGCGCGCGCAGGGCGGCGCGCTCACCGTTCTCACCGTCGATCATCGCTTGCGGCCGGAATCGACGGATGAGGCCGCCGCGGTCGGCGCGATGATGGCGGCGCGCGGCATCGCGCATGAGGTCCTGGAGCGTGACGGTCCGCCGCCGCTGGCAAATATCGAGGGCGCCGCGCGCGCCGCACGTTATGAATTGCTCGAACGCTGGTGCGCAGCGCAGGGCGTCCTGCATCTGCTGACGGCCCATCATCGCGAGGACCAAGCCGAGACCTTCCTGATCCGGTTGGCGCGCGGCAGCGGCGTCGACGGCCTCTCCGGCATGGCGGGCGAAAGCG
Organism: Allostellaceae bacterium; assembly: GCA_035648735.1. Taxonomy (GTDB): domain Bacteria; phylum Pseudomonadota; class Alphaproteobacteria; order ATCC43930; family CGMCC-115725; genus REEB95. Next base: position 8,335 of record DASRKX010000089.1, on the reverse strand, counting down.
CGCGCCGTAACTGTCGCCTGCTACGGCCGCTCCTCGGCGTCGAACAAGGGCGTCTCGCGGCGACCGTCGCGGCGGTCGGCCTGGTGCCGATCGAAGACGCGATGAACCGCGATGCGGCGTATCAGCGCGTGCGGCTGCGCGCGGCGCGCGGCACGCTCGAAGCCGAGGGCCTCACCGCGGACCGTCTCGCCGCAACCGCGGGGCGGCTCGGCCGGGCGCGCGCCGCGCTCGAAATCATGACGGCCGAGTTGCTGGCGCGCTCGGTCGCGCTTTATCCCGAGGGTTATGCGCTCGTCGATGCGGCGGCGCTTGTCGCGGCGCCGGCGGAGGCAGGCTTGCGCGCCCTGGCGGCGACGCTGGGTGCCGTCGGGGGCGGCGCCTATCCGCCGCGGCTTGAGAATCTGGAGAGGCTCCTTGCCGCTCTGGGCGACGGGCTGGCGGGCGCGCGGACCCTGTCCGGCTGCCTGACGGTGCCCAAGGCAAGCGGCCTGCTGATCTGCCGCGAGAGCGCCGCCATTGCCGCGCCGATGCCAGCGCCGCCCGGCGCCAGCCTGCATTGGGACCGCCGATTCGCCATCGCCGTGCCGGCTGCCGCAGCCGCCGGCCTCGCGGTCGGCGCGCTCGGACCATCGGGTGCCGCGCAATTGGGCAAGGCGGGCTGGGGCGACGACTTGCCGGCGGCGGTACGCGCTGCGCTGCCCGCTTTCTTCGACGCGGCGGGGCTGGCGGCGGTGCCGGCGTTCGGCTGGCGGCGCAGCGGTTTCGCGGGCGCCGTTTTCGGCCCCGAAAACGCCGTTTTCCGTCCCTTGCGATCCTTGGCCAGCCTTGGTTTAAGAGTTGTTTAAGCGGCAACGCATCTTATGTAGTAACATAGCTCGGCGAAGCGGCGGGGACGTCGCCCCCTGACGTGAGTCCTTCAGAAGGAAGGATCGCCGGCTCCGCATGGAAAGGCCCGTGGACCCGTGAACAATTTCGGCAAGAACCTCGCGCTCTGGATCATCATCGGGCTCCTGCTGGTCGCCCTCTTCAACCTCTTCCAAAGCTCGACCACCCGCGCGCCGCAAAATGCGCTCGCTTATTCCGAGCTCATCAACGATGTGAACAAAGGCCAGGTCCGCGAAGTCACGATCCAGGGCAGCACCGTCAACGGCAAGTTCACCGACGGCCGTACCTTCTCGACCTACGTGCCGAACGATCCGGGTCTGGTCAACCGCCTGATCGACAAGGGCGTGGTCATCCACGCCGCGCCGACCGAGGAGAACATGCCGTCGCTGTTCGGCATTCTCGTCTCCTGGTTCCCGATGCTGCTGCTGATCGGCGTGTGGATATTCTTCATGCGTCAGATGCAGGGCGGCGGCGGCCGCGCCATGGGCTTCGGCAAGAGTCGCGCGCGGCTGCTGACCGAAAAGGTCGGCCGCATCACCTTCGATGACGTCGCCGGCATCGACGAGGCCAAGAGCGAGCTCGAGGAGATCGTCGAGTACCTGAAGGACCCACAGAAATTCCAGCGTCTCGGCGGCAAGATTCCGAAGGGCGTGCTGCTGGTCGGCCCACCCGGCACCGGTAAGACGCTGCTCGCGCGCGCCATCGCCGGCGAAGCCAATGTCCCGTTCTTCACCATCTCCGGCTCCGACTTCGTCGAGATGTTCGTCGGCGTCGGCGCCAGCCGCGTGCGCGACATGTTCGAGCAGGGCAAGAAGAACGCGCCCTGCATCATTTTCATCGACGAGATCGACGCGGTCGGCCGTCATCGCGGCGCCGGCCTCGGCGGCGGTAACGACGAGCGCGAGCAAACGCTGAATCAGTTGCTGGTCGAGATGGACGGCTTCGAGGCGAATGAGGGCGTTATCCTGATCGCCGCGACCAATCGGCCCGATGTGCTCGACCCGGCGCTGTTGCGGCCTGGGCGTTTTGATCGCCAAGTCGTCGTGCCCAATCCCGATGTTGTCGGCCGCGAGAAGATCCTCAAGGTTCACATGCGCAAGGTGCCTCTGGCGTCGGACGTCGATCCGCGCGTTATCGCGCGCGGCACGCCCGGCTTCTCCGGCGCCGACCTCGCCAATCTCGTCAACGAGGCGGCGCTGTTGGCGGCGCGCAAGGGCAAGCGCTCGGTCACCATGGCCGAGTTCGAGCACGCCAAGGACAAGGTCATGATGGGCGCCGAGCGGCGTTCCATGGTGATGACCGAGGACGAGAAGAAGCTGACCGCCTATCACGAGGGCGGTCACGCCCTGGTTATGCTCTACGCCGAGGGCCACGAGCCGCTGCACAAGGTGACGATCATCCCGCGCGGCCGCGCGCTGGGCGTCACCATGTTCCTGCCGGAGCGCGACAAGTACAGCCAATCGCGCACCGAGCTCGAGGCGATGATGACCAGCCTGTTCGGCGGCCGCGTCGCCGAGGAGATGGTGTTCGGCCCGGCAAAGGTCACCACCGGCGCCGCCGACGATATCCGCCGTGCCACCAATCTGGCGCGCCGCATGGTCACCGAATTCGGCTTCAGCGATAAGCTCGGACCGTTGCGCTACAGCGAAAACGAGGAGGAAGTCTTCCTCGGACATTCCGTCACGCAGCGGAAGAACGTTTCCGACGCCACCGCCAAGGTGATCGACGACGAAATCCGCCGCATCGTCGAGGAAGGCGAGACGCGCGCGCGCGACATCCTTGGCGCGCATCTCGACGAACTGCACGCCGTCGCCAAAGGCCTGCTGGAATTCGAAACGCTGTCGGCCGACGAAATCCGCCGCCTCATCCGGGGCGAGAAGATCGTGCGCGACACCGGCCCGGCGCTCGAGGAGCCGAAGGCGGCGTCTCCGCGGCGTCCCTCCGTGCCGCCCGCCGGTAGCGGCAAGGCCGCCGGCGGCGTCGAACCCGAGCCTCAGCCCGGCGGTTGAGCGCGCGGCTCGCCCAGGGGGATTCGTTGAAATCCGGAAAGACACGCCGACTGTTCGGCACCGACGGCATCCGCGGCACCGCCAATAGCGAGCCGATGACCGCCGACACCGCGCTCAAGGTGGCGATGGCGGCCGGGTTGGTGCTCAACCGCGGCGATCACCGGCATCTGGCCGTGATCGGCAAGGACACAAGGCTTTCCGGTTATCTGATCGAGCCCGCGCTCACCGCCGGCTTCATCGCGATGGGCATGGACGTGGTCCTGGTCGGGCCGCTGCCGACCCCCGCCATCGCCATGCTGACCCGCAGCATGCGCGCCGATCTCGGCGTCATGATCTCGGCCTCGCACAATCCGTTCGAGGATAACGGCATCAAGCTCTTCGGCCCCGACGGCTACAAGCTATCCGACGAGATCGAGAGCGCCATCGAAGCCGAAATCGACCACACCCACAAGAACCGGGCGCATTCGAGCAGCCTCGGCCGCGCCAAGCGACTCGACGACGCCGGCGGCCGCTATATCGAATTCGTCAAGAACACCTTCCCCAAGGGATTGCGCCTCGACGGCCTGAAAGTCGTCGTCGATTGCGCCAACGGCGCCGCCTACAAGGTGGCGCCCACCGTGCTGTGGGAATTGGGCGCCGAAGTGGTGCCGCTAGCCGTGACACCCGACGGCCTCAACATCAATCGCGGCTGCGGCACGACCGCGCCCGAGGCGATGCAGCGCGCCGTCGTCGAGCATCAGGCGCATCTGGGATTGGCGCTCGATGGCGACGCCGACCGCCTCCTGGTGGCTGACGAGCAGGGCCGCATCCTCGACGGCGACCAGCTCATGGCGCTGATCGCGGCCAATTGGCACAAGGCCGGGCGCCTGGCGCCGGCCGGAATCATCTCGACCGTGATGTCCAATCTCGGCTTCGAGCGGCACCTGACCGGGCGCGGCATCAAGGTGACGCGCGTCCAGGTCGGCGACCGCTATGTCGTCGAGGCGATGCGTCGCGACGGCTGCAATCTCGGCGGCGAACAGTCGGGCCATATCATCCTCGGCGATTATTCGACCACCGGCGACGGCCTCATGGCGGCGCTTCAGGTGCTGGCGGCGATCGTCGAGGGTGGGACCCCGGCGAGCCGCGTCTGCAAAGTGTTCGAGCCCCTGCCGCAGCTGCTGCGCAATGTTCCGGTCAATGGCGGCGCGGCGCTCGAATCGCCTGCGGTCAAATCCGCCATCAGCGCCGGCGAGAAGCGCCTGGGCGCCGGCGGCCGCCTGGTAGTGCGCAAATCCGGCACCGAGAAACTGATCCGCATCATGGCTGAGGGTGAAAGCGAATCGCTGATCGTCTCCGTGATCGACGCGATCGCGGCGGCGCTCGCCGGCGCATCCCACGCGGAGGGCGACGCGGCCCAATGAAGGGCCGCGTGCTCATCATCGCCGGCTCGGATTCGGGCGGCGGCGCGGGCATCCAGGCCGATATCAAGACGGTGACGGCGCTTGGCGGCTATGCCGCGACGGCGGTTACCGCGCTGACGGCGCAGAACACGCTCGGTGTCGAGGCCGTCCTTCCCGTCAATCCCGATTTTGTCCGTCGCCAGATCGCCGCGGTGCTGTCCGATATCGGCGCCGATTGCATCAAGACCGGCATGCTGGTCGATGCCGCGGTGGTCGAGGCGGTGGCCGACGCGCTCGAATCGCTGGCGCCGAAGATTCGCCTGGTCGTCGATCCGGTGATCGCGGCGAGTTCCGGCGCGCCCTTGCTCGATGAGCCGGGAGTCGAACGGTTGAAGCGCCGCCTCGTTGCCCGCGCGGCGGTGGTGACGCCGAATCTGCCCGAGGCGGCGATGCTGACCGGCCTCGCCGTGGAAAATCTCGACGGCATGAAGCGCGCCGCCGCGGCGCTGCTGCGGATGGGTGCCAAGGCCGTGGTGGTCAAGGGCGGCCACCTCGCGGGCGACCGTCTGGTCGATTTCGTCACCGACGGCCGGACGAGCTTCACCCTCGCGGCCAAGCGCATCAAGACGCGCTCGACCCACGGCACCGGCTGCGCCTATGCCTCGGCGATCGCCGCCGGGCTCGCGCAAGGCTTGAAGCTCAAACCCGCCGTCACCCGCGCCCATCGCTTCGTGCAGGATGCCATCCGCTCGGCGCCGGGACTGGGCAAGGGCAACGGACCGATCGGCATCGGCGCCGCGACGCGGAGGAAAAAATGATACCGCAAGGCGTGACCTTCCGCGACGAGCCGGGCCTGACGGCCGAGGAATTCATCGAAATCCTGCGCCGCTCGACCCTGGCGGAGCGCCGCCCGGTCGACGACCGCGCGCGGATCGCGCGCATGCTGGCCAAGGCCGACATCCGCCTCTGCGCCCGCGATGCGCGCGGCAGGCTGGTCGGCGTCTCACGCGCCGTCACCGATTTCTCCTATTGCTGCTATCTCTCGGATCTGGCGGTGGACGAAGCGCTGCAGCGGCGCGGCATCGGCCGCGAGCTCATCCGCCTGACGCATGAACGCGCCGGCGGCGACACCATGCTCATCCTGCTCGCCGCGCCCAAGGCCATCGATTATTACCCGCGAATCGGCATGGCGCGCAGCGACCGCGCCTTCACCCTCGACCGCCGCTAGGCTAGATTGTCGCGCCAAAAGGCGGGGGCGTCGATGGACGAGCGCTATTTCGACGATTTCAAAACGGGCGAGATGTTCGTCACGCCCGGAATCACCGTCACCGAGACGATGATCGTCGAATTCGCGCGCGTGTACGATCCGCAGCCCTTCCACCTCGATCCCGAGGCGGCCAAGCACTCGATCTATGGCGGGCTGATCGCCAGCGGCTTCCAGACGCTGGCCCTGGGCTTTCGCCTGATCTGGGACACTGGCATCTTCAAGGCGGCGAGCCTGGGCTCGCCCGGCTTCGACGAGCTGCGCTGGCTCAAGCCGGTGCGGCCGGGCGACGTGCTGCATGTCGAAATGGCGGTGGCCGAACTCCGCCCCTCCCAATCGAAGCCCGACCGCGGCATCCTGCGCGGCGCCTATCGCTACGTGAACCAGCAGGGCGAGGCGGTGCTGACCTATACCGCGATGCATCTGCTGCGCCGGCGCAGGGCCGGCTGAACGCCTCAGAGCCTGACCAGCACCGCGCCGGCGATCAGCAGCAGCGCGCCGAGCATGCGCGGCGCGTCGGCCGGGTGCTGCGGCAGGCCGAAGAGCCCGAAATGGTCGAAGGCGAGCGAGCCCAGCATCTGGCCGACGACGATGAGGGCGATCACCGTCGCGGCACCGAGACGCGGCAGCAGCAGGATCGAGACGGCGATATAGACGGCGCCGAAGAAGCCGCCGCTCCACGCCCACCAATGGCTCTTGGCGATGGCGCCCGATGACGGTAGGGCGTCGCGCAGCGCGACGGCGAGCGCCAGCATGCAGATCGTCCCGCCGAGATAGCTGACGAAGCCGGCCCAGGCCGGCGAGGCCAGGCTGACGCGCAGATCGGCATTCACCGCCTGCTGCATGACGAAGCTCGCGCCGGCGCCCACCGCCAGCAGGGCCAATGCCGAAAATTGCAGAATTCCGCCCATGTTCCACCCTGACTTGCTTGTCGGCTCGAGTTTGCGGGATGGGCGGCCGCCGTTCAAATGGTCCGTGCGGCGGTGCAGCGCCGGGATTCCTGGCGCGCGCGGCAATTGACGCTGTCCATCGCTTTCCCTAGCTTCGTCGGCGGGACACGCCTCCCCAACGGGGCGCAACTATTCTGGAAGGAATAGTCCGATGAAGCCGCAAGTCCGGCCCGCCAATCCCTGTTTCTCCTCCGGTCCCTGCGCCAAGCGTCCCGGTTGGACCGCCGAGGCCCTCAAGGGCGCGCTGCTCGGACGCTCGCACCGCGCCAAGCCCGGCCGCGCCAAGCTCAAGGAAGTCGTCGACCGCTCGCGCGCGATCCTCGGCATGCCGAAGGACTACCGGCTCGGCATCGTGCCGGCATCGGATACCGGCGCCGTCGAGATGGCCATGTGGTCGCTTTTAGGTGCGCGGGGGATTGATCTGCTGGCCTGGGAAGTCTTCGGCGAGGGCTGGGTGACCGACGTCGAAAAGCAGCTCAAGATTTCCGATTTGCGCGTCCTGCGCGCGCCCTACGGCCGGATTCCCGACCTCGCTCAGGTCGACACCGATCGCGACGTGGTTTTCACGTGGAACGGCACCACCTCGGGCGCGCGCGTGCCCAATGGCGACTGGATCAAGCCCGACCGCAAGGGCCTGACGATCTGCGACGCGACCTCCGCCGCCTTCGCCATGGAGCTGCCCTGGCCGAAGCTCGATGTCATCACCTGGTCCTGGCAGAAGGTGCTGGGCGGCGAGGCGGCGCACGGCATGCTGGCGCTCTCGCCGCGCGCGGTGGAGCGGCTCGAGACCTACCAGCCCGCCTGGCCGCTGCCCAAGATTTTCCGGCTCACATCCAAGGGAAAATTCGCCGAGGGCATCTTCAACGAGGAGACCATCAACACGCCGTCGATGCTCGCGGTCGAGGATGCGATCGACGGCCTGAAATGGGCCGAATCGGTCGGCGGCGTGGCCGCGCTCAAGGCACGCAGCCTGGCCAACCTCGCGGCGATCGAAAAATGGGTCGCGCGCACCGCTTGGATCGATTTCCTGGTGGCGGACGCCAAAATCCGCTCCTCGACCTCGGTCTGTCTCAAGGTGTCGGATGAGTGGTTTCTGCGCCTGACGCCGGACGCGCAGCGCGCCCAGGTCAAGCGCCTCGAGGCGCTGCTCGACGACGAAGGCGTTGCCCACGACATTGCCGGTCACCGCGATGCGCCGCCGGGTCTACGCATCTGGTGCGGCGCCACCGTCGAGGCGCGCGACGTAGAAGCGCTGCTGCCGTGGCTCGACTGGGCCTTCGGCGAGCTGCGCCGCGCCGCCGCCGCCTAGCTCCACTCGCTCGACGCCTTTTACGCAAGGACGGCCGCCTTATGCCGAGAGTCCTGATTGCTGACGAGTTGAGCCCCCGCGCACTCGCCATTTTCAAGGAGCGCGGCGTCGACGCCGACGTCAAGACGAAGCTCACGCCCGACGAGCTCAAGGCGATCATCGGCCAGTATGACGGGCTGGCGGTGCGCTCGGCGACCAAGGTCACCAAGCCGGTGCTCGAGCAGGCCCGGAACCTGAAGGTGATCGGCCGCGCCGGCATCGGCGTCGACAATATCGACGTGCCGGCGGCGACGGCGCGCGGCATCGTCGTGATGAATACGCCCTTCGGCAATTCGATCACCACCGCCGAGCACGCCATCGCCTTGATGTTCGCCCTGGCGCGCGAAATTCCCGCCGCCGACCGCTCGACCCAGGCCGGCAAATGGGAGAAGTCGCGCTTCATGGGTGTCGAGCTCACCGGCAAGGTGCTGGGCATCATCGGCTGCGGCAATGTCGGCTCGGTGGTCGCCGAGCGCGCCCTCGGCCTCAAGATGAAG
>DASRKX010000088.1:0-4313 GCA_035648735.1 Allostellaceae bacterium | reverse complement strand
CCATCGCAAGACGATCGTCGTCGCCGATCTGATCGGCAAGAAGGTCGGCGACAATCCGCATATTTGGTACGACCCCGCGACGATGCTCGCGCTGGCGAAGACCCTCGCCGCTTCCCTGATCGCCGATGATCCCGGACACCGGGCGGGATACGAGCAGCGCTTGGCGAATTTCGAGGCGTCGGTGAAGCCGATTCAGACGAAGATCGCCGAACTCCGCCAGCGGCTGGCCGGCACGCCGGTCACGGCGACGGAACCGGTCTTCGGCTATATGTTCGACGCGCTGGGCATGCAGGTCAGGAATCAATCCTTCCAGCTTGCGGTGATGAACAACACCGAACCCAGCGCCTCGGACGTGGCCGCCTTCGAGAGCGATCTCAAGACGCATCAGGTCAGGCTGCTGATCTACAACAGCCAAGCCACCGACCCGATCGCCGAACGGATGGAGAAGATCGCCAAGGCGTCGCACATCCCCGTCGTCGGCGCCACCGAGACCGCGCCTGCCGGCAAGAGCTATCAGGCCTGGATGATGAGCGAGCTTGACGCCGTCGATCGGGCGCTGGCGAAGCCGGCTCCGTGAACGCGATCGAATTCCGCGATGTGACGCTGATACTGGGCGACCGCGTCGTGCTCGCCGAGGTCAGCCTGGAGATCGCAAGCCGCGAGTTCGTCGGCGTGCTCGGGCCGAACGGCGCCGGCAAGACGACATTGATGCGCGCCATCCTTGGCTTGGTGCCGGCAAGTCGCGGCAGCATCCGCGTGCTTGGCCACCCGGCCGCCCGGGGCAATCCGGCCGTTGGCTATGTACCGCAGCTGCGCAGCGACGTCGGCACCATGCGCCTGAGCGGCTGGGATTTCGTCGCCAGGGTCGTCGATGGTCACCGGCTGGGCATGCCGTTCCCGGGCAAGGCGGCCCGCGCCGAAGTCGATCGCGTTCTCGACCTGGTCGGCGCCGGCGAGTTGGCGCGGCGTTCCTTGTCGGAGACGTCGGGCGGCGAGCGGCAGCGCTTGCTGCTGGCCCAGGCGCTGATCGGCCGCCCGCGGCTGCTGCTGCTCGACGAGCCGTTGCTCAGCCTCGATCCGCATTTCCAGCGCGACATGGTGGAGTTGGTGAAGGCGCTTCAGGCCGAACTCGGGATCGCCGTTTTGTTCAGCGTCCACGAGCTGAACCCGTTGCTCGGCGCGCTCGATCGCGTGCTTTATCTCGGGCGGACGCAAGCGGCGCTTGGCACCGTCGCCGACGTGATCACCGGGCCGGTGCTGTCGCGCCTCTATGGATCCGAGATCGACGTCGTCCGCCTGAAGGGCCGCATCTTCGTCATGTCCGGCGGGCATGATTTGGAGCGCGACGCGCACCGCCATGACGACGGCTCTCCGCACGCTCACGCGCACCATCACTAAGGAGGATTCCGGGAAGATGCTTGAATACGATTTCATGCAGAATGCCTTCGCGGCGGCGACCATCGTCTCGATCGTCTCGGGATTGGTCGGCTACTTCCTGGTGCTGCGCGGCCAGACCTTCGCGGGCCATGCGCTGGCCCATGTCGGCTTTACCGGCGCCACCGGCGCGGTCCTCGTCGGCATCGCTCCGCTCTGGGGCTTGGTCGCGGCGACCGCGGCGGCCGGCATCAGCATGGGCTTCTTGAGCGAGCGCCTGGCCCAGCGCGACGTGGCGATCGGCATCATCCTCGCGCTCTCGCTCGGCCTCGGGCTGCTGTTCCTGCACTTCTTCACGGCCTATGCGACGCAGGCGACCGCGCTGCTATTCGGCAACGTGCTCGCCGTCGACGGCGAGACCGTGTGGATACTCTTGGTGCTCGGCATCGTCAGCGTGGCAACGCTCGCCGTCATTTCCCGGCCACTACTGTTCGCCAGCCTGCAGCCGGAGCTGGCCGCGGCGAAGGGCGTGTCGCTTCGGCTCTATTCCGTGCTGTTCCTGGCCATCGTGGCGCTGGCGACCGCCGAATGTGCGCAGATCGTCGGCGTGCTCCTGGTCTTCGCCCTCATGGTCGGCCCGGCGGCGGCCGCTCAACGCCTGACCACGGGAATTGGAAAGGGCCTCCTCTTCTCCGCCGGGCTCGCCTTGTTCGAGGCTTGGGCAGGAATCACCCTGGCGTTCTACACCGACTGGCCCAGCAGCTTCTGGATCACCGCGCTGAGCGCGGGAATCTACCTGCTGGCGACCTTGCCGCGCAGCGGTCGGACCCAACGGCCGGCCCGTGCGCGCTACCGACCGGCCTGAATCAATCGAATCGATACCATTCGCGCGCGTTGGTCCCCGAATTTGAAGGAGTGAGTGTCCTTATCGCGTCGCGCTCCGTAATATGGCGACGAGGACATGACCGCTTCGATCCGCATTCTTCTGGTCGCCCTGGCGGGCTTCGCCTTCGTCGCGCCGGCACGCGCGCATCCGCATATCTGGGTGACGATGAAGGTCGATCTGCTCTATGCGCCGGATGGCGCGATCAGCGGCGTGCGCCACGCCTGGGCGTTCGACGACATGTATTCGGTTTTCGCCACGCAGGGCATGGATCAGAAGACCAAGGGCGTGTTCACGCGCGAGGAGCTCGCGCCGCTGGCCAAGGTCAATATGGATACGCTCAAGGAATCCGGCTACTTCACCTATGTCACCGCGGACGGTGAAAAGATTCCATTCCTGGATCCGCCGACTGACTATTGGCTTGACTACAAGGACACGGTGCTCACGCTGCACTTCACCTTGCCGTTCAAGCAGCCGGTGAAGGCAAAGAACCTGCTGATCGAGATCTACGACCCGACCATTTACGTCGATTTCGAGTTCGCCAAGGAGAATCCGGTCTCGGCCGTGGGTGCGCCGGCGCAATGCAAACTGACGTTCAAGCGGCCGCCCGACATGCGGTTCGTTCAGGGGAAAATACTCGGCGAGGCTTTCTTCAATTCGCTCACGCCCGCGCAGAATTGGGGCGCGAAGTTCGCCAACAAAATCTTGATCGATTGCAGATGAGCATGCCGATACGGCTCGCATGGGCGTGTCGCGCCGGAGCAGTGATCGCCGCCATTGGAATTCTGCTGGCGAGCGGTGCGCTCAACGGCGCACTGGCGCAGCCGTTTGGCCTGTCGCCGGGATCGGCGCCGCCGGAGAGCGGCGGGGTTCTGGGCTGGGTTTTTGCCGAGCAGGCGATGTTCTACCGGATGCTGTCGGGCGCCATCCGCGCCGCGAAGATAGACGGCAGCGCCGCCTATACCCTGCTCGGCATTTCGTTCATTTACGGCATCTTTCATGCCGCCGGCCCGGGCCATGGCAAGGCGGTGATCTCGTCCTATATGGTCGCCAACCACGAAACCTGGCGCCGCGGCATCGTGCTGTCGTTCGCGGCCGCGGTACTGCAATCGCTGACGGCGATCCTCGTCGTCGCCGTCGCCGCCGTGCTACTCGGTGGCACCGCCCGGATGATGGGCGACACCGTCCGCGTTATCGAGACCACCAGCTATCTCTTCATCATCCTGATCGGCGCGCGGCTGTTGTGGGTGAAGGGGCGGGCATTCGTCAAATTATGGCGGAGCGAAGGGCATCGGCATCCGCACGATCACCATCACCATCGCGGACATGATCGCCGCCACGCGCGGCACGACCATGACGAGGACGACGCTTCCGCCTGGGGTCACGCCCACGCGCCGGAACCGCAGGAGCTTGCCGGCCCCCGGGGCTGGCGTCGCGGGCTGGCCGCCGTCGTCTCGGTGGGGCTAAGGCCGTGCTCGGGCGCGATCATCGTGCTGGTTTTCGCGCTGGCGCAGGGCCTGTTCTGGATCGGTGTCGCCTCGACCTTGATGATGGGGCTCGGCACCGCGATCACGGTGGCGTCGATCGCCATACTGGCGGTCGGCGCGCGCGACATCGCCGCCAGACTCGCGCGGTCCAAGCCCGGCCTCGGCACGTTGGCCTTGCGCGGCCTGGAAGTGGCGGCGGCGTTGCTGGTGATGATTTTCGGTTTCCTGTTGCTCACCGGCTACATGGTGAGCGAGCGGCTGATAGGTGTTTAGTCGAATCTTCGGGGGCGGACGCTATAATGGCGTTGCCTTGCCGCGACAATCGGACCGGGTTTTTTGCTAGGCTCACGCCAGCGAGAGGGAGCCCAATGGACGCGCACGAAGGAGCAAAGACCGGAGAATCTCCTCTTCTGCTGCGCCAGGATGCCGAGGGCATCGCCACCCTCACCCTCAACCGTCCGGCGGCGCGCAACGCGCTGTCGATCGGCCTGATGGACGCGCTGCAGCGCGCGCTCGACGCGATTGCCGCCGATGCCACGGTCAAGGTGGTGGTGATCGCCGGCAACGGT
>DASRKX010000087.1:0-5702 GCA_035648735.1 Allostellaceae bacterium | reverse complement strand
GCCGTCGAATTCCGTCGCCACCTGCTCCATGAAGCGGGCCATCTCGGCCTTCACCTGCTGGTGCGGCTTCAGCCCGACATTGGAATAGAGGATCACCTCGTTGAAGCCGGCGGCTTCGACCTTCTTCAGCGTATCGGCGATCTGCCGCGCCGAGCCGAGCAGCACCGAGTTCTCGGTCAGATCCTCCGGCCGCACCTGGTGGAGCCGCGCGACCATGTCGACGAAGTAGCGATAGCTCGGCGGCGCGGTCTTCGGATCGCCCGGCAAGGACGGAATGACGCATTCCTTGTAATAGCGGATTTGCCGCGCGCGGGCGGCGTCCTCCTGCTCCTTGTCGTCGGCGAAATGGATGAAGTAGCTGCACATCAGGCGGCCGGGCTTCCGGCCCAGCTTGGCGCAGCTCTCGTGATAGAGCTCCGCCACCTGCTTCAAGCCGCCATAGCTCATCGCCGCGGCGAAGGGCGCGACGATCAAGCCGCAGCCGAGCCGCGCGGCCAGCTCGATCGAGGGCTTGGAGAACGACGCGACATAGGCCGGCAGCGGATTCTGCACCGGTTTCGGCGTGATGCGCACGTCCTCGAATTGATAGTACTTGCCCTGATGCGAGATGCGCCCTTCGGCGGACCACAGCCGGCGCACCAGCTCCATGCCTTCCTCGAAGATGCCCTGATTGTCGGCGAAATCGACCTTGAAGGGCTGGTATTCGCGCCGGTCGTAGCCGCGGCCGGCGGCGAAATCGACGCGGCCGTTGCTCAATAGGTCGAGCGTCGCCCATTGCTCGGCGACGCGGATCGGATGGTGCAGCGGCAGCACCGTGACCGCCGGCGCCAGCCGGATGTGCTTGGTGCGCGCCGCGACGCTGGCCAGGACAAGATCGGGGCAGGACAGCACGCCCAGCGCGTTGAAGTGATGCTCGCCGATCCAGGCCGAGTGATAGCCGAGGGTCTCGGCATAGACCGCCTCGTCGAGAATGTCGGCGACGAACTGGTTCGCGCTGCGCGCGTTGTTCGCGTAGTGGTTGTCGCTGAGCGTGAAATAGCCGAACTCCATGTTCGCCTCCCCGGTGCGCGGATCGCGGCGCGATGCCCGCGCTCTTCGCGTTGCCGCGAAGATTAAATGCATGTGCAACTATTGTAAACGCATAATAGGACAGCATCGGCGAACGATCGCCGGCTTAGGCTTTGACAGCGCGACCGCGCTCCCCTAAAAGCGGCGCTGCTCATTGTAACAGAACGGCGATTGCGTGCCCCGGCAACCCCGCCTTGATCTCGACGAATATTTTCCCTACCTGATCAATCGCGTCGGCGTCGCGCTGGCGACCGGCTTCGGCGAGCATCCGCTCCGCCGCCGCAAGCTCAGCATCGCGATGTGGCGCGTCATGGCGGCGCTGTCGAGCAACGGCGATCAGCGGCAGGTCGATCTCGGCAAGATGACGAGCATCGACGCATCGACCTTGTCCCGCCTGGTGACCCGGCTGATCCAGATCGGCTATGTCGTCCGTATCCGATCGCGAACGAGCAACCGCGAAGTCGCGGTCAAGCTCACCCCCGCCGGCCGCAGACTCATGGGCGAATTGGTGCCGATCGCGCGCCGATTGGAATCCGTCGCGCTCGCCGGCATTTCGCAACGCGACCTGCGGGTGGTCAAGCGCGCGCTCCGCCGCATGCATCGCAATTTGGGCCGGCTTCCCGGCTCGCGCTGACGCACTATCCTCGATCCGGATTTCCTGGTTATTATCGAAATTCGGGAATGGGGATAACCGGGAAATAAAAACGCCATAAACGCGCCGTTTCGAGGGGGGTTGTCCATGACCAATGGTCTTTGCCGCGCGGCGCGCGGCGCCGCGTTAGCGATGGCTGCGGCGATTCTCGGCAGCGGTCTTGCCGGCTGCGCGATCGTCGATCAGTTCTCCGGCCGCGCCATCGAATACAATCTCCAGGCCGAACAGGCGAACGACCAGCAGCTTCTGCTCAACGTCGTGCGCGCCAGCCAGCGGCGGCCGCTGCAATTCACCGGCCTGCAGAGCATCACCGGCACCGCCAGCGCCAGCGCCGGCACGACCTGGACCTTCCCCTTCGGCGAGGCGACGCATCGCCCCAAGGGCGCGGTCTCGCCTGATTCGTTTGTCTTCACCAACAGCATGTCGGGCGGCCCGACCTTCACCGTTCCGGTGCTCGATACCCAGGAATTCTACCAGGGCATCCTCAACCCGATCTCGCTCCAGATCTTCGACTTCTATGTCGAGCAGAACTATCCCAAGGAGCTGCTGTTCGACCTTCTGGTATCGCAGGCCTCGGTCGCCTGGACCGAGGGCGGGACGCGGCACGAGAAAATCTACCGCAACACGCCGAGCTCGGACGAAGAGCTCGCGCAGTTCCACACCCTCATCGAATATCTGCTGGCGATGGGACTGACGACCGAGCGCATCGAGACCACCACCGATTTCGGCCCGCCGATCGAGGCCGCGCGCCTCACGCCGAGTTCCAGCGCGGACATGGCCCAGGTGCTCGACTCCTATGCGCAGCTTTCGACCGCCGGCATCGAGTTGGCACAGCAAGGCAAGGACAAGACCTATCATCTCGAAAAGAAGAAATCGGGCTACCGGCTCTGCTTCACCAAGGGCGATTCGAGCGCGGCGAACGAAGTGACGGGGCTCGATGAAAATCTGTTCTGCGGCCAATTCCGCAAGACCCAGAAGAATTCAAATCAAGGCGTCGAGATCAACGGCAACTCCGAGCTGAGCGGATTGTCGCCGCTGTTCGAAAGGCTCGGGGTCAATCGGATGGACGGTTCCGGCGCGCCGCGCGCGGCGCTGGTATCGCTGAACATCAGCATCCGCTCGACGGAGAGCATCATCTATTACCTGGGCGAGGTGGTGCGGCGGCAGCTCTTCCCCGAGCTTGAGATCGGCGCGCCGCCGCGCATCATCCAGACCAAGACGCACGTTCCGGCCGGCTACATCCCGCAAAGCGATTGCAACGCGGAGAACGGCGGCGGCGCGACCTATGGCAAGACCGATCTTCAGTTGCTGCGGCATATTTCGGCGAACGCGACGCCCGTGCCGGGGCCGGCGCCGGCCGCCGGCTCCTCGGCCGCCGCCGACAACGCTCCCGTCTATTATTGCGAGAACCTGCTCTATGTCGCCAAGGGCTTCAGTCTTTCGGGCGCGTTCATTTCGGTCGATTACGACGGCGGCTCCTATGCGCTGTCGAACGACATCAAGCTGGCCGGACGCTCCTACCAGGTGCTGGAACTGGTGAAACAGCTTCTGGCGCTCAATACCTCGGCCAAGCAGCTGCCCGCCGCCAACGTGTTGTCGATCATCACGACGCCCTAGGCGCGGCCGAACCGGGAAGATGCTATACCCCGGGCGAATGGTAGGCGGGTGAATCGCGTCGGGGCGATTGAAATGGGCGGCCATCCGGGAAAGATGCTCACCATCGGTTTCGTGGTCTCCGGGGTTGCGCTCGCGGCCTGCGCTGCGCGAGCCAGCGAGCTTCGCGTGACGGTCACCGGCGTGCGGTCGGACACCGGCGAGCTTCTGGTCGGGCTCTACGAAAACGCCAAGGGGTTCGAGGGCGCCATCGCCGCCGCGGAGAAAAGCGGGCTCATGGCCGATCGCAATCGCCTCGTCGGCGTGGCAATGCGGGCGCAACCCGGCTCGCAACAAGCGGTTTTTGCGCAACTTCGTCCGAGGCAATACGCGGTTATCGTGCTGCACGACGAGAATGACAACGGCCGGCTGGATGCGGACGCCATGGGAGTGCCGATCGAGGGCTATGGGTTCAGCAATAATGTGCACGGTTTCTTGAGCGCGCCGTCCTTCGACGCCGCCGCGGTCACCATCGGCGACGCGGACGAGAACATCGCCATTTCGCTGACCTATCCGCTGCCCATATCGCCGGAAGACCGGTTGGATTACGACCAGTTCAAGAGTCTGGAGCCAAGCCAGTAACTGCCGAGAATCTCTGGCCGCGCGCGCTTTACGGCGCGCCGAGCTGCTTCAATGCGGCGTCGATGTCCGCCCGTAATTGCGCGTCGGCGCCGACATGGGCCTTGGCTTTTTGAAGGTAGGGAACCGCGCCGCCGCGGTCGCCGCGGTTCGCCTTGGCGATGCCCACGACGTAATTTGCGCGCGGGTCGTTTCCATCGATGGCGAGCCCCTTCCCGGCCTCGGCCTCCACCCGGCCCCAATCGGGAGATTGACCCTGGGACAGGACATTGGCCGCCTGAGCGTAAAGGTCCGCGGCGCGGGACGGCACGGCGCGGGCGGCGTCCTCGAGACGCGCGACGGCGCCCGCCTTGTCGCCGGCCTGCATCGCGGCGACAGCCTGTTGGTTGTAATAGGCGGCGAGCATGTCGTCGATTCGGGTGTTGGCCGGGTCGCGCTGCTTGAGCGCGCGGGCGAGCGCGAAACCCCGCTTGTCCTGCCCGCCGAAAATCAGCGACGTCGCCAGGCTGGCGTCGATCGCATTCAGGGTCGCAGCGTCGGCGTGCCCGGCGGTTGCCTGGGTCTTGGCCTTCTCCAGGTCGGCGATCGCGCCCGCATAGTTTTGGGCGTTGGCGTAGGCCGTCCCCCGGATGAACAGGGTATTGACGTTTTCCTGGAGGGCCAAAGCCTTGGTCGAAAGCGCGACCGCGCGGGGGTTGTCATTGGCCTTCAGCGCATCGACCGCCGAATCCGCATAGGCCTTCGCCGCCACGACCGTGAGGGATTCGGGGATTTTTCCGGCGGCGTCAAAGGCCGCGACGGCGCCCGCCCTGTCATTGAGATTGGCGTCGGCGACCCCGAGCAAGGCCTCGGCGTCCTTGTCGTTCGGATGGCTGGCGAGGTGCGCGGTCAACAGGCGCTTGGCTTCGGCGAAGCGTTTCGCGCGGATCAGCCCGTTGGCCTGGATGACTTCGCTGTCGGCGCTGTCCGTATCGTTGCGGGTCGCCGCCGTTCCCGCGCCGGCATCGGCGGCGGGCGATGACGCCTGGCCAGGCTTCGCGGTCGGGAGCGGCGTATTGCCCGTTTGGGCCGCCGCGAGGCCGTGATGGAGAAGGAGCGCAATCGCGAGCAAAATCGCGCCGACCGCATGGCGAAGCTTATCCATGGCTTATCCCCAAATGTTTTCTTTAAGCCGACACTTTACTCATCCGTCGCAAGATGAGCAAATCGCGGCCTAAAGTATCGCAGAGATAGTGCCAGGGACGGAAACCCTGTGATGTTCTCATCACTTCTCATCACGGAACAAGGCGTTTCATCGTCGTCAAAGCTACCCGTATTTCTGCCCGCACAACCTCCGCCTTGAACGGGCACCGAACCGCCGTCCGCGTTGCGTGGGAATGTTCAGTAATGAGGATGCCCATCAAAGCGCGTAATCAATGAAACGCGGTCGTTAAAGTACACGAGGCTAATGTCCGCCAGCTCCTCCTGGGCGGTATAGCCGCGAATCGTCTGGCTGGCGATGCTGTTGGTGGGGTCGTCGCTGCCGTTGGGTGAGGAGCGATCGGCCGGAGGCCGACGCAACGCTCCGGAGGAGCGTTTCGCGCGACGGAACCGCTTGCCCCATAGGGCGATGGTGCCCAGGGACGGAATTGAACCGCCGACACCGTGATTTTCAGTCACGTGCTCTACCAACTGAGCTACCTGGGCACACGCGGCGGCAAGCGGCGCGCTTATCGCAGAATTAACCGAGGGTGTCCAGTTCACTCCTCCC
>DASRKX010000086.1:0-2600 GCA_035648735.1 Allostellaceae bacterium | reverse complement strand
ATCTGGAAATGTATAGGACAACTTTGCTGGAAAAGGGGTTGTCCGTAGATGCAATTGCTCAAGACCAATTGTTTGGTCACGACTACTTCCAGTTGTCCGATCCTGATGGCAATGGAATAACGGTCTATACCAGCCACGCAGGAGAGTTATCAGTCTAGAGTCCGGGGTTATGCGTCAGCGCTGTACCCCCCCCCCAAATTGGGGGAGAGGGTTGCTTTGGATTGGCGAACCCCGAGCTTGTCGAAGGGCGAGCCTTAGCCAAAGCTGGGTGAGGGGGCGCTTCGGCCTGATCGGATTCCGCTCTAAGCCGAAGCCGCCGGCGGCGCCGCCGCACTTGCATCCTGGCCGCTGCGTGCCAGTTCCCGGGCGACGAAGCCCGAGGATTTCATCTCTTCCACGAAGCTGCGCAGATAGCGGGCGCCCGCCGCGTGGCCCTTGGGCGTGCCCATCGCCTGATTGATCACCATGAAACGGCCCGGGATCACGCGCATGTCGGGATGCGCCTGGGCGAAGGCGACCAGCGGCTGCTTCACCCCGGCGAGGGCCTCCAGCCGATCCTGCAGGAAAATCTCGACCGCCCTGCCGCCGCTCTGGTTGCGGACGAGACTGGCGTGCTTCAGCGCGCGCGTCAGGAAGAGGTCGTAGGCGCTCGCCTGCTCGACGACGATGCGCACGCCGTCGCGGTCCACATCCTCGATCCGCCGCAACTCCGAGCTCGACGGAACGACGTAGGTACCCTCGATCATGACGTAGGGCGCGGTGAAGTCGATGCCGGCGGCGCGGAGCGGGTCGATCGCCAGAAAGCAGATGTCCCACGCCTCGGCCTTGAGCGCCTCGACCACCGCGCCGGCGGCGGTGAAGGTGACGAACTCGACGGCGACGCCGAGACGCCGCGCCAGCTCGCGCGCCAGCGCCGCCGACACGCCGGCCGGCTCGCCCGTCGCCGTGTCCTTTTGCGCCAGCACCGGATTGCCGAAATTGATCGCCGCGCGTAGCCGGCCGCTCGGCGCCAGCTCGCGCAGGATTTCCTGCGGAATTTTCGCCATGATGTCGCCTACCCTCGATATTGCATCCGCTCAGGTCGCCTTGGCGTAGCCGTCGCGCAGGCCGATGGTGCGGTTGAAGACGAGCTTGCCGGGCTTCGACTCCGGATCGGCGACGAAATAGCCCTGGCGCTCGAACTGCACGACCTCGCCGGGCTTGGCATCGGCCAGCGCCGGCTCGAGCCGTGCGCCGGTAAGCACCTCCACTGAATTCGGATTGAGCTCGGCGAAGAAATCCTCGCTCGCCCCCGGATCGGGCCGGTTGAACAGCGGATTGTAGAGCCGGATCTCGGCGGGCAGCGCTGTCGCCGCCGAAACCCAATGCAGCGTCGCCTTGACCTTGCGCCCGTCCGGCGCGTTGCCGCCTTTCGTCGCCGGGTCATACACGCAGCGCAGCTCGGTCACATTGCCCGCCGCATCCTTCACCACCGACTGGCAGGTGATGAAATAGGCGTAGCGCAGGCGGACCTCCATCCCGGGCGACAGGCGGAAGAATTTCTTGGGCGGATTCTCCATGAAATCCTCGGCCTCGACGTAAAGCTCGCGGCCGAACGGTATCTTGCGCGATCCCGCGGCCGGATCGTCGGGATGGTTGACCGCGTCCAATTCCTCGATCCGGCCCTCGGGATAATTCTCGATCGTGACTTTCAAAGGTCGGAGTACTGCCAAGCGCCGCGGCGCGGTCCGGTTGAGCTGCTCGCGCACCGCGTGGTCGAACATGGCGATGTCGACAATGCTGTTCGCCTTGGCAACGCCGATGCGCTTGACGAATTCGCGCAGCGCCGCCGGCGGCACGCCGCGCCGCCGCAGCCCGGCCAGCGTCGGCATGCGCGGATCGTCCCAGCCGTTCACCTTGCCCTGCTTCACCAGCTCGGTGAGGAAGCGCTTGGACAGCAGCGTGTAGGTCAGGTTCAGCCGCGCGAATTCGTGTTGCCGCGGCTTCGACGGCACCGGCAAATGCTCCAGGAACCAATCGTAGAGCGGCCGGTGATCCTCGAATTCCAGCGTGCACAGCGAATGGGTCACGCCCTCGATCGCATCCGACTGGCCATGCGCGAAATCGTAATTCGGGTAGATGCACCAGGCGGTCCCGGTGCGCGGATGCGCGACATGCAAGATCCGATAGAGCACCGGGTCGCGCAGATTGATGTTGCCCGACGCCATGTCGATCTTGGCGCGCAGCGTGCGCGCACCGTTGGGGAACTCGCCCTGGCGCATGCGCTGGAACAGATCGAGGTTCTCCGCGACGCTGCGCTGGCGGTAAACGCTTTCCTTGCCCGGCTCCTTGAGCGTGCCGCGCATCGCCTGCATCTCGGCGGCGGGCGTGTCGTCGACATAGGCGTCGCCGCTGCGGATTAGGTGCTCGGCCCAGCCGTAAAGCTGCTCGAAATAATCCGAGGCGTGGTGCAGGTTGGTGCCCCAATCGAAGCCGAGCCAGCGCACGTCGCGCTCGATGGCGTCGATGAATTCCTGCTCCTCCTTGGTGGGATTCGTATCGTCGAAGCGCAGATTGCAGCGCCCGCCATATTCCTGCGCCACGCCGAAATTGAGGCAGAT
>DASRKX010000085.1:0-15209 GCA_035648735.1 Allostellaceae bacterium | reverse complement strand
GCAGATGGGCGGCGAGGGGCTCGGCGGCTCGATCATGACCGACATGCGCTTTGCCGATTCGCCGGGCGTGTTCGCCGGCATCATCGCCATCGCGCTGGTCGGCCTGGTGCTGGTCAAGGCGATGGAGCTGCTGCGCCGCCGGCTCCTGGTCTGGCACCAGGAGACGCAGAGCGCGTAACGCGGCTTACGTCGTCGCCGGCTCAATCGCCGAGCTGGGTTCCCACCGGGATGCCCGCCGCGCCGGCGTCGATTTTCTTGCCGTCGCCGAGGCGGCAGCGCTTGACCTCGATGAAGCCGCCCTGTGCATGGACGGAGAAGCCGGCGGGCGAGGATTCGACCACCTGGCCGGCGCGCAGGCCCTTGACCGCGCTGAAGGTGCGCGCGAGGCGCTTGCGCGCGTCGAACAAATGAAGCTTCTGGCCGGCATGCATCGTCCAGGCGCCGGGCGCCGGATCGCAGCCGCGGATAAGATCGTAGATGCGGTCGACCGAGCTCGCCCAGTTGATATGCGATTCCGCGTCGCGCACCCGGCCTTCATAGGTCGCCTTGGTCTCGTCCTGCGGGTGTTCCTGGGTGCTGCCTGAAGCCACCGCCTGGGCGGCCTCGATCATCGCGGCGACGCCCATGTGGAAGATCTTGTCGAAATAGAGCGTGCCGACGGTGTCGTCCGGCAGGATCTCCACCTCGCGCTGCAGGATGATGGCGCCCTCGTCGAGGCCGTCGGCGGGGCGCAGCACGGTCAGGCCGGTGGTGGTCTCGCCGTTGATCACCGCCCAGTTGATCGCCGCCGGGCCGCGATGCAGCGGCAGCAGAGACGGGTGGAACAGCAGCATGCCGTGCTTGGGCAGGCGCACGAAGCCCTGCGGCAGGAACTGGGTGACGAAGGCGAGCAGGCCGATATCGGCGCGCAGGTCACGCAGCGTCTCCAGCGCCTCCGAGGTGCCGTAATTCTGGAACTGGAAGAGGGACAACCCCTTTTCCTGCGCCGCCGATTTGAGCGGATCGGCCTTGGCGCCCGGCGCGTCGGGCGGCGTGAAGACGCCGACCACCTCGTCGCCGCGCCCAATGAAGGCGTCGAGCACGGCCTTGCCGAAGGCCTGCTGGCCGACGATCACCACGCGCATTGTTTTTCTCCCCGGCGCCATCATAAGCGCGCAAGGGCAGGCGTCAAAAGAGATCGGCGAGGCGGCCGAATGTCGCATGGCCGGCGCCGGGCGGCAGGCGGGGCAGGGCCAGGAGAGGCACGTCACCGGCGAGATCGGCGAGCGACGCGGCGGTTTCAGCCAGGGAAACCGGGCTCCCGGCGGTTTCGTTGACCACCGCCAGGACCGGCGCCAGGCCGCGCGCGCGCATCGCGGCGAGGGCGGTGAGGCCATGGCTTTGCGCGCCGAGATAGCTCCCCGCCACCAGGATGGACGGCAGATTCAGCGCCGCCAGCCAGTCGAGCACCGTGCGGCCCTCGGCAATCGGCGACATGATGCCGCCGACGCCCTCGATGATGACGGCGCCGTCGCCGGCGGCGGCCCGGCGCGAGAAATCCACCAACGCGGCGAAATCCACGGTGCGGCCCTCGAGCCGTGCGGCCTTGTCGGGCGCCAGCGCCGCCTTGAACCGCCAGGGCGAGATCCGCTCGATCTCCGGGAGGCTCGGCTGCCGGCCGAGCGCCGCCAGCAGCACGCCCGGATCGCTGGCTTCGGGGTGCGCCGGATCGAAGCCGCTCGCCAGCGGCTTGAATGCCGCGACGGCCCTGCCGCGACGGCGCAGCTCCGTGATGATGCCGGCGGCGACGAAGCTCTTGCCGATATCGGTGCCGGTGCCGGTGACGAAGACGGCGCTCATCGCAGGATGCGGTCGCGGATCAGCGCCGCAAGATTGGCGATGTCGGCTGCCTGATGCGCGGCGGTGAAGGCGAGCCGCAGCCGGGCCGTGCCCTCGGCCACCGTCGGCGGCCGGATGGCGATTGCGAGATATCCTTCGTCCTCGAGGAGCTTGGCGGCGGCGAGGGCGCGCGCAGCGGCGCCGAGAACGATCGGCACGATCGGGCTTTGCGCTTCCGGCAGGCCCGCAAGCCGGGTGAATTCCCTGGCGTGGCGCAGCGGCTTCTCGACGAGATCGCGGTCGTTGGCGATGATGTCGAGCGCGGCGATGGCGGCGCCGACCGCCGCAGGCGGCAAGCCGGTCGAATAGACGAAGCTGCGCGCGCGATTCTTGATCAGCTCGACGACGGCGTGCGAGGCGCAGAGGTAGCCGCCATAGGCTCCGACCGCCTTCGACAGCGTGCCCATCTGCAGCGGCACGCCTGCCGCGCCGCCGAAGGCCGCGCCCGAGCCGCGCCCGCCGCCGAGCACGCCGAGCCCATGCGCGTCGTCCGCCAGCAGCCAGGCATCGTGGCGCGCGGCAAGCTCGGCGAGGCCGGGCAACTTCGCCCGGTCGCCGTCCATCGAGAACACGCCGTCGGTCGCGAGCAGCGCGCGCGGATGGCGCGGCCGGTGTTCGCGCAGCAGCGCCTCGGCATGGCCCAGATCGTTGTGCCGGAATGTCATGACTGTCGCGCGGGTCAGCCGGGCTCCCGCCCCGAGGCAGGCATGAGAAAGCTCATCAATAAGCAAAAGATCGTCCTTGCCGATCAGCGCCGGGATGATCCCGATATTGGCGAGGTAGCCCGAGCCGAAGACGCAGGCCGCCTCGGTGCCCTTGAGCGCGGCGAGGCGCGCTTCGAGCAGGGCGTAGAGCGGATGGTTGCCGGTGACCAGGCGCGAAGCACCCGCGCCGGCGCCGTATTGACGCACCGCCTCGATCGCCGCCTCCTTCACCCGCGCATCCTGCGACAGATTGAGATAGTCGTTGCAGGAGAACGAGACCAGCAGGCGGCCGCCGCGCCGGACATGGATGCCGTCCTCGCGCGCGCTTTCGACGAGGATGCGGCGGAGCTGCCGCGCGGCCAGCGCCTGCAGCTTCTCTTCGGCAAAGCGATCGAGCGAGGATTTCTCTGGCGGCAAGGGCGGGGCTTCCGCTTGACGGTGGGGGGCGGTAGCGTTACCCCGAGGCCCTGCGAAAGCAAGGCCGCAATCGGCCAAGGGGTAGCCTGATGTCCAGCGACGCGCAAGACGCCCTCCGGCACGATTGGAGCGCCGCCGAGATCGAGGCGCTATACGATCTGCCCTTCACCGAGCTGGTGTTCCGCGCGCAGACGGCCCATCGCCGCGGCTTCGCCCCGAACGAGGTGCAGCTCTCGACGCTGCTGTCGATCAAGACCGGCGGCTGCCCCGAGGATTGCGCCTATTGCCCGCAAAGCGCGCATTTCGAGGCGGGAATCGACGCCGCCAAGCTGATGGATGTGCCGGCGGTGCTGGCCGAGGCGCGCGCCGCCAAAGAATCGGGCGCGCAGCGCTTCTGCATGGGCGCCGCGTGGCGCGAGCCCAAGGACCGCGATCTCGACGCGGTCTGCGGCATGATCGAGGGCGTCAAGGCGCTCGGGCTCGAGACCTGCGCGACGCTCGGCATGCTGACCGAGAACCAGGCGCGGCGCCTCAAATCGGCCGGCCTCGACTACTACAACCACAATCTCGACACCTCGCCCGAATTCTACGGCGCGATCATCACCACGCGGGTTTACCAGGACCGGCTGGACACGCTGGCGCGCGTGCGCGAATCCGGCATGAAGCTGTGCTGCGGCGGCATCGTCGGCATGGGCGAAAGCCGCGGCGACCGCGTCGGGCTCATCGCCGCCTTGGCGAATCTTCCGATCCATCCGGAAAGCGTGCCGATCAATCTGCTGGTGCAGGTCGAAGGCACGAAGCTCGCCGGCACGCCGGCGCTCGACCCTATCGAGTTCGTGCGCACCGTCGCGGTCGCGCGGCTCTGCATGCCGCGCTCCGTGGTGCGCCTCTCGGCGGGGCGCGAGGGCATGAGCGAGGAAATGCAGGCGCTGTGCTTCCTCGCCGGCGCCAATTCGATCTTCTGCGGGCCGCGCCTGCTCACCACGCCCAATCCGGCGCGCGACGCCGATGCCGAGATGATGGACCGGCTCGGCCTGACGCCGATGGCGGCCTCTTAGTGGATTCATCCGGCGTCGATCGTGCCGGCCGCAATCTTTGGCGGCCCTATGCGCAGATGCGCACCGAAGCCGCCGCGCTTCCCGTCGAGCGCACCGAGGGCTGCCGCATCCACCTTGCCGACGGACGGGTGCTGATCGACGGCATCGCGTCGTGGTGGACGGCCTGCCACGGCTACAACCATCCGCATATCCGGTCCGAAGTCGCGCGCCAGCTCGACATCATGCCGCATGTCATGCTGGCCGGCCTGACGCATGCGCCGGCGGAAAATCTCGCGCGCCGTCTCGCGCGCTTGCTGCCTGACGATCTCGATCATGTGTTCTTTTCCGATTCCGGCTCGGTCGCGGTCGAGATCGCGCTCAAGATGGCGTTGCAGTATTGGATCAATCGCGGCGCGGCCGGACGCCGCCAATTCGTCGGCTTCAAGGCGGCCTATCACGGCGACACGCTGGGTGCGATGGCGGTGAGCGACGCGGAAGAGGGCATGCACCGCGCCTTCGCGCGCGCCCTGCCGCCGCAGCATCTTCTCGATCTGCCGCGCGACGCAGCAAGCCTGGCGGCGCTCGATGATTTCCTGAGCGCGAACGCCGGGAGCCTCGCCGGCATGATCGTCGAGCCGCTGGTGCAGGGCGCGGGCGGCATGATCTTCCACGATGCGGCGGCGCTGCGGCGCTTGCGCGATCTCGCCGATCGCCATGGGCTGCTGCTGATCTTCGACGAGATCTTCACCGGCTTCGGCCGCACCGGGCGGATGTTCGCCATGGAGGAGGCGGGTGTCGTGCCCGACATCGTGACATTGTCCAAGGCGCTGACCGGCGGCACGCTGGCGCTGGCCGCGACCGTCGCCAACCGCAAGGTGTTCGGCGCCTTCCTGGCGGACGAGCCGTCCGCCGCGTTGATGCATGGCCCGACCTTCATGGGCAATCCGCTGGCCTGCGCCGCCGCCAATGCCTCGCTCGATCTGTTCGAGCGCGAGCCGCGCCTGGAGCAGGTCGCGGCGATCGAACGCCAGCTTGCGCGCGAATTGGAAACCTGTCGCGCCCTGCCGGGCGTCAAGGATGTGCGCGTCAAGGGCGCCATCGGCGTGGTTGAATTGGCGCGGCTCGACGATGTGGAGGAATTGCGCCGGCGCTTCGTCGCCGCGGGCGCGTGGATCCGCCCGTTCGGCCGGGTCGTCTACCTGACGCCGTCCTTCACCATCGCGCCCGGCGAGATGACGCAGCTCACCGGCGCGATCCGGCGCGTGCTGGCGGGCTGAGCGGCTCCGGCGCGAGCCGCAGGCCGAAGCTTTTATCGAAGCCGGCGCGGCCGTGCGGCGTGACGATGACGGCGCGGCCGTCGCGCATGCGGCGCACCCAGCCCAGATCGAAGCAGCGCGCGGCGAGGGCCGCGCCGATGGCGCCGCCGATATGGAGGCGCCGCTCGCTCCAATCGAGGCAGGGGCGGAAGAAGGCGCGACGTTCCTGTTGCAGCCGCGCCGTGTCGATGCCGAAGCGATCGAGGAATTTCAAGCCCGCGCGCGTCATCTCGCCGCCCTCGGCCGACAGAACGACATGGCCGTGCGCGCTCATGGTCTGCGCCAGTCCCACGCCGAGTCGGCCGGCGAAATGATCGTAGCAGGTGCGGGCGTGGCGCATCGCCTCGTCGAGCTTGCCGGGCGGGCGCCGGCGCGGCGGCCCATCGGCGGCCACCGCCATGATGCCTTCGAGCATGCGGCCGACCTGCGGCGAGGCCAGGCGGTAATAGCGGTGGCGGCCTTGCTGGACCACGGTCAACAGCTTGCCGTCCGTCAACTTGGCGAGATGCCCGCTGGTGGTTTGCGGCGAAACCCCGGCGGCATAGGCGAGCTCGGTCGCGGTGAGGGCGCGGCCATCTCCCAGCGCGGCCAGGATATTGGCGCGCGCCGGGTCGCCGATCAACGCGGCAATCTGGGCAATGTCGAGATTGGCGAGCATGCCGATCCAATATAGGGCGCCGCGCCGTCCGATACATGCGAATTCACTTCGGCCGCGGCCGAAGTGTTTCCGCGGGACTTCAGCCGCCATCGCGACCATCTTTGAATTGCCGCGCAAGAAACGGAACGACACCGCCCGCGCGGCAGTTCGATAGTGACCGCCCAGGAGCAGCCCGATGAACGCCGTTTTGAGCAAGTGCCGCGTGGCGGCGCCGCGAGCCAAGCGCTATGTGCTGGCCGCGATGTGCCTCGCCGTGCTGATGGCGCAGCTCGATACCTCGGTGGTCAATCTGGCGGTCAAGAGCATCGGCGCCGACTTCCACGCCGGCACCAACACGCTGCAATGGGTGATCGACGTCTACAATCTGCTTTATGCCAGCCTGCTGCTGACCGCCGGCGCGCTCGGCGACCTCTACGGCCGCCGCCGCGTTTTCATTCTCGGCGTCGGCGTGTTCACGCTGGGCTCGCTGGCTTGCGGCGTGGCGCCTAACGAATTCCTGCTGGTCGCCGGCCGCGGCCTCACCGGCATCGGCGCGGCGCTGATGCTGCCAACGTCGTTGTCCATTCTTGCGGTGACCTATCCCGACCCGAAGGAGCGCTCGCACGCCATCGCGCTGTGGGCGAGCTGCAACGGCCTCGCCTTCGCCATCGGACCGACGCTGGGCGGCTGGATCGTCGAGGCGATCGGCTGGCGCGCGATCTTCCTGATGATCGTGCCGGTCAGCGCGCTGGCGCTGGTTCTGGCCGTCCGATTCCTGGGCGAGTCATCCGATCCGCAAGGGCGCCGTCTCGACCTGCGCGGTCAATTCCTGGCCATTGCCGCGCTGGGCGGCATCACCTTCGCCGCCATCGAGGGGCCGCATCTGGGATTGATGTCGGCGCCCATCCTCGCCGCCATGGCAATCGGCGTCGCGGCGTCGCTCGCCTTCCTGCTGATCGAGCGCCGCCTGTCCAACGGGCTGATGCCCTTCGCCCTGTTCCGCCATGCCGGGCTGCCGGCGGCGATGGCGGTGGCCGGGCTGATGACCTTCGGCATGTATTCGATGTTCTTCCTCATGGCGCTGTATTTCCAAAACCTGCGCGGCGCCTCGGTGTTCCTCACGGGCTTCGAGCTGCTGCCGATGTCGCTCACCTTCTTCCTGGTCTCGCAGCGCGCCGGCCGGCTGTCGGTGCGTTTCGGACGCAGCGCGGTGATGACCGCGGGCATGGCCGCCATGGGCGCGGGACTGCTGATGCTGACGGCATTGACGCCGCAGACCAGCCTCTACGCCATCGAGGCGGCGTTCGTTATCATCGGCATCGGTCTCGGCCTCAACACCGGCCCGGTGGTGGACGCCGCGGTCGCCAGCGTACCGGCCGCGCGCGCGGGCACCGCGTCGGGCCTGGTCAATACCGCGCGCATGGTGGGGGCGACGCTCGGCGTCGCCATCCTCGGCGCGATCTACGCCGCCCATGCGGAGGGCGGCGGGGCCGGGATGATCCTCGGCATGCGCTGGGCCTTCGCCATCGGTGGCGCGGGCGAAATGCTCGGTGCCGCCATCGCCTGGTTCCTGATCGGCGCGCGCCGGGCGGCGCACGCCTAGAGTCAAAGCGGCAGGTCGGAACGGACGGCGGGATAGGGGGGGATGATGGCGCTGGCCTGATGATGCACCATGCGCCATTGGGCGTCCTCGCGGACGAAGACGTTGGTCGCCGCCAGCACGCCGCCGGGCAATTCCTCCTCGCACAGCACGATGGCGAAATCGCCGTACAGGAACGCCTGCTCCGCGTGGCATTGGATATGGAAGGGCTCGCCATTCTTCGCCAGGATGGTGCGCCAGCTTTTCATCACCGCCGCGCGACCCACGATCGCCGACCAGCCGGGATGGAGGCAGAGAACCTGCGCCCGGCGCGCCCACAACGCGTCCATCGCGGGAAAATCGTGCAGCCCGAAGGCGCTATAGAAGGCAAGATTGGCCGTCAGCACGGCGTCCCGTTCGGTGCCGGTCGGCGGGCTGGTGCGCGGGGGGTCCATGGCGCTTCTCCGAGGTTGTCGAGTTATTCTCGCCCGGCGGACCTTGTCCAATAATTTAGACGGTCCTGCGGCAAATCGTCCTGCGATATGCCAATTTGTCCGCTAGCGAACGCAGCGCAGGAAACCCAGCGTGCGGATTCAGCCACAAGCGACCGCTGCCAAGGAAACAAGGCTTGCGAAGGGTCGGTTCCCCTGTTACGTTGAGAACGCTTCGCATTTGCAGTTTCCACCGCTCCGGGCTGTCGACCGATCATGCTGGCAATTGCCGTCATCGTTTTTCGCGAGGTCCTCGAGGCCGCGCTCATCGTCAGCATCGTGCTGGCGGCAAGCCGGGGCGTGCCGGGCCGCAACGCGACGGTCCTCACCGGCATCGCGGCGGGCGTGCTGGGCGCGACGCTGGTCGCGGCTTTCACCGGCGAGATCGCCGCGGCGGTCTCCGGCATGGGGCAGGAGCTGTTCGATGCCGCGATCCTGTTCACCGCCGTTGGCATGCTCGGCTGGCACAATGTGTGGATGAACCGGCATGGCCGGCAATTGGCGGCGCACGCCTCCGGCATCGGCAACGCGGTGCGCGCGGGGAGCAAGCCGCTCTATGCGCTGGGCATCGTCGTCGGCCTCGCGGTGTTGCGCGAGGGATCGGAAACCGTCCTCTTCGTCTACGGCATCGCGGCGGCGCAAGGCACCGGCATTGCTCCGCTGTTCGGCGGCGGCGTGGCCGGCCTTGCGGCCGGCATCGCGGTCGGGGCCGCGCTCTATTGGGGCCTGCTCACCATTCCGCTGCGCCATCTCTTCACCGTGACGAGCTGGATGATCCTGCTGCTCGCCGCGGGGCTTGCCTCGCAGGGTTCCGCCTTCCTGGCGCAGGCCGGATTCCTGCCGTCGCTCGGCATGTTATGGGACAGCTCCTTCCTGCTGACCGAGAACAGCATATTCGGGCAGATGCTGCATGCCCTGGTCGGGTATGTTTCGCACCCGTCGGGCGTTCAACTCATCTTTTACGTCGCGACGCTGGCGATCATCGGCGGGCTGATGCGCCTTTACGGCCGCGCCGACGGCCCCGCCAAGCCAGGGCTCAATCCGGCCGAATAGGCGTGGCGCCGGCGCCTATTTGGGCGTTGCTGCCGCAGCGGAAAACCAATAGCTCTAGGCCCCCGTGACATTTCGCGAGGGCCGCCGTGACGTCCCGCACCGCCGCGCAAATTCTCGTCGACCAGCTCAAGATCCATGGCGCCGACACCGCCTTCTGCGTGCCGGGCGAGAGCTATCTCGCGCTGCTGGATGCCTTGCATGATGCGAACTCGATCCGGCTCGTGGTCTGCCGCCAGGAAGGCGGCGCCGCGATGATGGCCGAGGCCTATGGCAAGCTCACCGGTCGGCCGGGCATCTGCCTGGTGACGCGCGGCCCGGGTGCCACCAACGCCAGCGCCGGCATCCACATCGCCATGCAGGATTCGACGCCGCTCATCGTGCTGGTGGGGCAGGTGGCGCGCGGCGCGCGGGGCCGCGAGGCGCTGCAGGAAGTCGACTTCAAGCAATTTTTCGGCGGCATGGCCAAATGGGTCGAGGAGATCGCCGATCCGGCGCGTATTCCGGAATATCTGAGCCGCGCCTTCCACACCGCCGCGGGCGGCCGGCCGGGCCCCGTCGTGCTCTCGCTGCCCGAGGACATGCTCGAGGATATCGTCGAGGCCGTTGACGCCGAGGCCTATCAGCGAATCGAGGCGCATCCGGCGCCGGCGCAGATGAAGGCGATGCGCGACGCCTTGGCCAAATCCCTGCGCCCGGTGCTGCTGCTGGGCGGCAGCCAATGGGACGCCGCCGCCGTCGCGCGCATCCAGGCTTTCGCCGAGGCTAATGCATTGCCCGTCGCCACCGGCTTTCGCCGGCAGGATCGCTTCGACAACCGGCATCCCTGCTTCGCCGGCGATCTCGGCATCGGCCCCAACGCCACGCTCGCGACGCTGATCGAGAACGCCGATCTACTGATCGCGATCGGCGGCCGGCTCGGCGAAGCGACGACCGCGGGCTATACGCTCATCCAGCCGCCGCAACCGACGCAGCGGCTGATCCATGTTCATCCGGATCCGAGCGAGCTCGGCCGCGTCTATCATCCCGCCATCGCCATCAACGCCACGCCGCGCAGCTTCGCCCTGGCGCTCGACGGCTTGGCGCCGATCGCCGCTCCGCGCTGGGCGGCGGCGACTAAGGCCGCGCACGCCGATTACCTCGCCTATATCGAGCCGGCCAAGCTGCCGGGCGTGCTCAACCTGGCGGCGGTCGTCCGCTGGCTCGACGCCCATCTGTCGGCCGACACAATCTGGTGCAACGGCGCCGGCAACTTCGCCGGCTGGGTGCATCGGCATCACCAATATACCGGTTTCGGCACGCAGTTGGCACCCACCAGCGGCTCGATGGGCTATGGCTTTCCGGCGGCGATCGCCGCCAAGCTGCTCCACCCCGGGCGCGCGGTGATCTGCTTCTGCGGCGACGGGGATTTCCTGATGACCGGCCAGGAGCTCGCCACCGCCGCCCGCCACAAGCTGCCCTTCGTCACCCTGATCGTGAACAACGGCATGTATGGCACCATCCGCATGCATCAGGAGATGCATTACCCGGGACGTGTCTTCGGCACCGAGCTGCACAACCCGGATTTCGCCGCCCTGGCGAAAGCCTACGGCGCCTACGGCGAAAGGGTGGAGCGCACCGGCGATTTTGCCGCCGCCTTCGCGCGCGCCGGCGCCTTCGCCGGGCCGGCGGTGCTCGAACTCAAGGTCGATCCCGAGACGATCACCACCAAGCAGACGATCACCGAGATTCGCGCCGCTTCCCGCGCGAAACACTGAACGCGGCGATTTTGACGACCTATCTCTTGCCGTTCCGATCGCGCCGCTCATGCTGCCATCGGTAGACGTAGATGCCGGCGATGAAGGCGGCCACCGCCGCGCCGCCGATCGCCAGCGGCTCGATGTGCTCGATCGCATGCGCATAGACATAGACGCGGCGGCCAAGCCAATAGGCGAGAAGCCCCCAGAACCCGACCCACAGTGCGGCGCCGATGGCATTGGCGATGAGGAAACGCAGCCAATGCAGCCGTAGGCTGCCGGCGACGATGCCGTTCAGCTGGCGC
The DNA here is from genome assembly GCA_035648735.1 of Allostellaceae bacterium. Classification (GTDB taxonomy): domain Bacteria; phylum Pseudomonadota; class Alphaproteobacteria; order ATCC43930; family CGMCC-115725; genus REEB95. Next base: position 4,059 of record DASRKX010000085.1, on the reverse strand, counting down.
AGAATCACGACGAAGCGCGCGAGCATGATGACCGCGACGCCGTAGCGGTGGAACATGCCCTCGACTTTGTCGAGACGCGCTTGCGTGATACCGAAGCGTTTGCCGAAGCGCAGGAGGAATGCATGGCCGCAGGTGCGGCCGATATAGAACCCGATATTGTCGCCGACCACCGCCGCGGCCCAGCCCACCAGCAGCAGCCACCAGATGTTGAGCGCCCCGCCTGAGGCCAGCACGGCGCCGGTGATGAGCAGCGTCTCGCCCGGCGTCGGCAGGCCGAAATCCTCGAGCAGAATGCCGAGTCCGACGGCCAGGTAGCCGTAATCGCCGACATAGTGATGGATTTCGCTGAAGAAAGTGGCGAGCACGGGCCCCTGCGATTCTGACTGTCCTGTTTAGGGCATCAATATACTTGACTCAGTAACCCATTAAGGGTAATCTTTCAGCATAAACCGAGGATATACCCTATGAGCAACGAACCCCGCACCCTTCTTGAAGCGATCAAACATTTTGCCAAGCCGGACGTGGCCCACAATCTCCTTGTGGAACTGCGCTGGCCGCAAGGCGTGTTCTGCCCGACCTGCGGGCGTGCTGATATTCGCTACATCGCTACTCGCCGCCTCTGGGAATGCAAAGAGAAGCACCCCAAGCGCCAGTTCAGCGCCCGCGTTGGGACGATCTTTGAGGATTCCCCGCTCGGCCTGGATAAGTGGTTTGCTGGCATTTGGATGGTCGCCAATTGCAAAAATGGCATTAGCTCTTACGAGATGGCGCGCGATCTTGGCATCACGCAAAAATCCGCTTGGTTTCTCGACCACAGAATTAGGCTCGCTATGAAAGCCGGGTCGATCATGAAAGCCGACGGCGAGTTTGAGGCAGATGAATCGTTTATCGGCGGCCTGTCCAAAAACATGCACAAGTCAAAACGCAGGCGAGTAATTAAAGGTACGGGCGGCACGAACAAGACGGCGGTCCTCGGCATCCTGCGGCGCAAGGACAACAAGCATGGAAGCAGGGTCAAAGCCAAGATCATCCCGAACGTGAAGGCCACAACGCTACAGCTTTATATCCGCAATACGCTCGCGCCAGGGGCGACGATCAACACCGATGCTTGGGTCGGCTATCGCGGCCTACAAGGAGACTTCGGGCATCAAGTGATCGACCACGCTTACGAGTATGTGCGCGGCCAAGTCCATACGAACGGCATCGAAAATTTCTGGTCGTTGCTCAAGCGTACAATCAAAGGAACATACATTAGCGTTGAGCCCTTTCACTTGGGGGCATACCTCGACGAACAGGCGTTTAGGTTCAATGAGCGCGACGACGACGATTACGGGCGGTTCAAGAAAGTGCTATCATCCGTCTTCGGAAAACGACTCACTTACAGCGAGTTGACCGGAAATGGACAAGCGCCGAACGCGTGACCGAAGCGACAGCACCGAGGCAAGCGCCGGAAAGTCGCTGACAAAAGCGGAGGCCGGTAGAGCGATGGACAGGTTTAAGAACCTGACACGTGACTTGCTCAACGTGCCGCGCGAAAAGATACAAGCCGAAGAAAATCGCTATCAGCGGGACAAACCTAAGCGGCGCACGTAAGCGCCAAGCCCCTAATCTGGAATCTTTTCAGCCCAGAGCAAGTGAACGGCGGTGTCTCCCGGTTTGTAATTAAACCAAACGCGAAGCGCCGGGATAACTTTCCCGCCTTCTCGTTCGATACGATCAGTCTTTGCTAAATGCAGCTCGGAATGGAAACCCGGAATTTGCGGGAATCCTTCAGGGTTTAGAGACAGCCCCTCTCTGATCGGCTCTAACGCGTCATCGAGGTTTCTAATGCCGCCGAATTTTTTGGAACACTCGGCCCACGAATCTTCCTCAACAATGGATAGATGTATCCTATTGGGATGCCCAGCCATATTTAGACGCTAAGACTGTCGTCCTTTCTATATCAGCCGGAGTAATTGGTTCGTCTGACAAATACGCGGCCTCATATGGAATGTAGTCCTCCAGCGCCCGCGTTTTCCACTGAATGCCGTGGGAGTCGAGGCTTACCTGTGTCGCCGTCTTGCCCCAAAGGTCATGAATGACCTCATCCACGATTGCAATGTCGCGGCCAGAAAAAAGAGTCAGTTTCGCGCTTCGAAGCGGGATAGCCCGATTCTGCGTGCGCCCATGCTTAATCTCTTGACGGATGGTGATTTCTTTCTTCTCCACCATCTTCTCTTCAAGAGGCTTGATGCCGACAGGCGCGGGCCCGTGTTCAAGCTTTTGATATTTCATTCCGGTAATCGGTTGCCCATATTTGCGGAACGAGCGCATGTCGGAATGAAACAAAATTTTGTTAAGCTTCACCGATCCGAAGAACTCGGCTTGAGCGCACTTTTCCGCGATGTAGATAATAAGTTCCCGACAGCGCTGGGCCCTATCGGGCCCATGCACCTCGTAAGTGAGCTCTGAACTAGGTTTTTGCGCCATGACTGCCTTCCCCTGAACCCCCAATATAGGGCTCCTAAAAGGGTTCTCAAAGGGTTTATGTCAAGCAACTCCTTGACGGGATTAAGGTTCCAAAATCATTGGTTACTGAGTCAAGTATATTGATGCCCTGTTTAGGGCCAAAGCGCGCGGGCGGCAACCAAAGGTCGCGAATTCGGAGCCAGTGGACTTCGGCGGCGCGGCGGTCGCATATATTTCGCATGGCGAAGGCAGGCGAGGACAAAAACCGGCTGCCGGCGACCGGAAAATCCGGCGCCGTGGACGCTTTCCTGCGCCGGGTTGCCGCCTTGCCGGCGCGGCAAGCGGGCGCGGGAAGCGGCCGCTTGTCCTTCGCCATGGACGCGACCGCCAGCCGCGAGCCGAGCTGGGACCGCGCCTGTCGGCTGCAGGGCGAGATGTTCGAGGCCGCCGCCGCGTCGGGCGGCATCGAGATCGAGCTGGTCTATTACCGCGGTTTCGGCGAATGCAAGGCGAGCCGCTGGCTCAAGACGGCGGCCGAGCTGCACGACGCCATGCGCGCGGTTTCCTGCGTCGGCGGCACGACGCAGATCGAGCGCGTGCTGAGCCACGCGATCGCGCGGGCGCGCGACGGGCGGCTCGATGCGCTCGTCTTCGTCGGCGACGCGATGGAGGAAAATTCCGATCGCCTGATCCAGCTCGCGGGCGAGTTGGGATTGCTGAACGTGCCGGCCTTCATCTTTCACGAAGGGCGGGAGCCGGCCGCCGCGCGCTGCTTCCAGGAGATCGCCCGGCTGACGCACGGCGCCTATTGCCCATTCGACTCGTCGAGCGCCGCGGAGCTGCGCGCGCTGCTCGGCGCGGTGGCCGCCTATGCCGCCGGCGGCCGCAAGGCGCTCGACGATTACGGCAAACGGGCGGGCGGCAGCGCGCTCCTTCTCGCCCGGCAATTGGGCAAGCCGACGGCATGATCTATCTGGCGCTCGGCGTCGGGTTCCTGCTTGCGCTGCTGGGGCTGGCGCGGATTTTCGTCAGCGCCGATCCGGCCAAGCTCGGCCGCTTCATCACCTGGTTCCTCGGCGCGCTCGCGATCGGCGGCGCGCTGGCGACGCTGGCGCTTCTGATTCTGAGCGAAAGATTCTGGCCGGTGTTCATCGCCGTCGCCAGCTTCTCGCCGATCGCCATCCGGTTGTGGCGGCAATGGCGGGCGCGGCGCGGCACCGCCGGCGGCGGGCAAAGCTCCAAGGTGGAGACGGCGACGCTCGGCATGCGGCTCGATCACGCGACGGGCGAGATGACCGGCACGGTGAAGCGCGGGCCTTACGCGGGGCGGCGGCTCGACGAACTCGCCGAGGCGGAGCTGTTCGACCTGCTGCGGCAGTGCCGCGTCGAGGACGAGGATGCGGCGCGCCTGCTCGAAGCCTGGCTCGACCGGGCGCGGCCGGATTGGCGGCAGCGGGCGGGCGGCGCCGGCGGGGGCAATTCGGGCGCGTCGAGCGGCGATGCCATGACGCGCGACGAGGCCTATGAGATCCTCGGCCTCAAGCCGGGCGCCACCGCAGCCGACATCCGCGACGCGCATCGCCGGCTGATGAAGAAGCTGCACCCCGACCA
>DASRKX010000084.1:0-2492 GCA_035648735.1 Allostellaceae bacterium | reverse complement strand
GCCGACCGCTCGACCCAGGCCGGCAAATGGGAGAAGTCGCGCTTCATGGGTGTCGAGCTCACCGGCAAGGTGCTGGGCATCATCGGCTGCGGCAATGTCGGCTCGGTGGTCGCCGAGCGCGCCCTCGGCCTCAAGATGAAGGTCGCCGCCTATGACCCGTTCCTCTCGGCCGAGCGCGCCCTGGCGCTCGGCGTCGACAAGGTCGAGCTCGGCGAGCTCCTGGCGCGTGCCGATTTCATTACCCTCCATACGCCCTTGACCGAAGCCACCAAGAACATCATCGACGCCAAGGCGCTGGCCAAGGCCAAGCCGGGCGTGCGCATCATCAATTGCGCGCGCGGCGGCCTCATCGTCGAGGCCGATCTCAAGGCGGGGCTCGATTCCGGCCGGGTCGCGGGCGCGGCGCTCGACGTTTTCCCGGTCGAGCCGGCGAAGGAAAATATTCTCTTCGGCCATCCGCACATCATCGCCACGCCGCATCTCGGCGCCGCGACGACCGAGGCGCAGGAGAACGTGGCGCTGCAGGTTGCCGAGCAGATGTCGGATTTCCTGCTGACCGGCGCCGTCACCAACGCGCTCAACATGGCGTCGCTCTCGGCGGAGGAGGCGGCGCGGCTCAAGCCCTATATCAAGCTTGCCGAGCAGCTCGGCTCCTTCCTCGGCCAGCTCACCGAGGCCGGCCTGAAGAGCGTCGCGATCGAATATGGCGGCCATGCGGCGGAACTCAACATCAAGCCGCTGACCGCGGTCGCGCTGACGGCGTTGCTGGGGCCGCAGCTCGAAGCGGTCAACATGGTCAACGTGCCGCTGGTGTGCAAGGAACGCGGCATCGCCGTGGCGGAGACCCGCCGCACCGAGGCGAGCGACTTCCAGACGCTGATTCGCGTCACCGCGACCGGCAATGGCGGCCCGCGCAGCATCACCGGCACGCTTTTCGCCGACAAGCCGCGCATCGTCGACATCGAGGGCATCCCGCTGGAAGCCGAACTCGGCGCCTATATGCTGTTCGTGCGCAACCACGACAAGCCGGGCTTCGTCGGCAATCTCGGCCGCGCCCTGGGCGAGGCGCGCGTCAACATCGCGACCTTCCATCTGGGACGCTCGGCGCCCGGCCGGGATGCGATCTGCCTGGTGCAGATCGACCAGCCCCTGGGCGAGGGGCTGCTGCAGACGGTGCGCGGCATCGCCGATGTCGTGCAGGCCAAGGAGCTGCATTTCTAGAATAAGGCACCGGCGGTTCCGGCGCAGTTGCCGCCGCGCGCCAAAACCGCTATTCCCCCGGCCGGATGAACGATTTTCTGCACAAGGCGCTGCTGCCCGAAGGCCTGCGCGACCTGCTGCCGCCCGACGCCGGAATCGAGGCCGGGGTGGTCGCGGCGCTGATGGGCGTGCTCGAAAGCCACGGCTATGAGCGGGTGAAGCCGCCGCTCGCCGAATTCGAGGAGAATCTGCTCTCGGGCGCGGGATCGGCGATGGCCAAGGACACCTTCCGCCTGATGGACCCGGTATCGCAGCGCATGATCGGCTTGCGCGCCGACATGACGCCCCAGGTCGCCCGCATTGCCGCGACGCGGCTCAAGAAGGCCGCCCGGCCGCTGCGCCTCTGCTATGCCGGCCAGGTGCTGCGCGTCAAAGGCAGCCAGCTTAGGCCCGAGCGCCAGATCGGCCAGGTCGGCGCCGAGCTCATCGGTGCATCCGGCACCGCCGCCGATGTCGAGGCGATCGCGGTTGCCGCCGAGGCGCTGTCGGCACTCAAGATCACCGGCCTGTCCGTCGATCTGACGCTGCCGAATCTGGTGCCGGCGGTGTGCCGCGCAATGAAGCTCGACGAGGCGGGCAGCGCCAATGTGCGCCGCGCGCTCGATCACAAGGACGCCGCCGCGCTGAAGAAGGCCGCCGGCAGGGCGGCGCCGGTTCTCGGCGCGTTGCTGAAGGCCGCTGGCGAGGCGGGGAAGGCGCTGAAGGCGCTCGCGGCACTCGACCTGCCGAAGGACGCCGCTTCCGAACGCGCGCGCATCGGCGATGTGGTCGGAGCACTGGCCGGTGCCGCGCCCGGCCTCGCCATCACCATCGATCCCGTCGAGAATCGCGGCTTCGAATATCACAGCGGCATCAGCTTCACCTTCTTCGGCCGCGGGGTGCGCGGCGAGTTCGGGCGCGGCGGCCGGTATCGCGCGGGCAACGGCGACGGCGAGGAGGCCACCGGCTTCACGCTCTATACCGACACGGTGCTGCAGGCGGTGTCGGCGATGACCGGTCGGCGTCGCCTCTTCGTGCCGGAAGGCGCCGATGCCGGGGTGGCGGCGAAGCTGCGGCGCGAGGGCTGGGCGACCGTCGCCGGCCTGGCGCCGGTCAGGGATGCGCGCGTCGAAGCCAGGCGCCTGGGATGCGGGCATCTGCTCGAGGCCGGCAAGATCGTCGAACTTTGAATAAGGTTGGCAGATGCCGAATGTCGCGGTGATCGGCGCCCAATGGGGCGACGAGGGCAAGGG
>DASRKX010000083.1:0-2600 GCA_035648735.1 Allostellaceae bacterium | reverse complement strand
CTCGTCGTCCTTCGACGTCAGGAAGATCACTGGCATCGCGCCTTGCTTGCGCAGATGGCCGAGGAGCTCCATGCCGTCCATGCGCGGCATCTTGATGTCGAGGATGGCGAGATCGGCGGGCTGCGCCGTCAGACCCTTGAGTGCTTCCGCACCGTCGGCATAGCAACGCACGGCAAAGCCCTCCGCCTCGAGGGCCACCGATAGCGACGTCAATATGTTGCGGTCATCGTCGACCAGAGCAATTGTATTAGCCACGGGAATGCACTCCTGAAAAAAGGGGCGGCAAATCCTTGCGGCCCCAATATGGCGTCTTTAGGGCCGATTGGCGCTAAGCCCCGAAACTCATGCCCTTTTTGCGCTAGAATATGGCGTGCGAGCGCGCCCACGCAAGGGAGGATACCCTTATTGTCGAGCCGATTTTGCCTGATCCGGTAAGGCCAAGAACCAAGTCGGGTAAGGCGGCGAGCGCGGGAAATGCGATGAGCGATGCGAAAGCCGATCTGCTGGGGCGCCAAGCGCGAAGTCTGCTGCGCCGTGCGACCCGCGCCGCGCTCGCAACCTCGATGGAGGGCGCGCCTTACGCCTCGCTCGTGCTGGCAGCGACCGGCGTCGACGCCGCGCCACTCCTCTTGCTGTCGGACCTCGCCGAGCACGCCAAGAACCTGAAGCGCGATCCCCGTGCCGCGTTGCTGATCGAGGGCACTGCCGACCTCGACGAGCCGCTCGCCGGACCACGCGTGACACTGATAGGCACCGCGCGGCGCATCGAGCCTGTAGCGGCGGCGCCGCTTCGGATGCGCTATCTCGCGCGCTATCCCGCGGCCGCGCTTTATGCCGGCTTCAAGGACTTTGCCTTCTATCAGCTGGACGTGGTGCGCGCTCATTTGGTCGAAGGCTTCGGCCGCATCGATTGGATCGCGGGCGGTATTTTCTTATGTGCCGCGGCGGGCTGGACCGAGGAGACGGCGGCGCTCGAACGGGTGAATGCCGATCCTGGCCTGACGACAGGACTGGCGCGGCCTTTCAGCGCCGCGGCATGGCAAGTCGCCGGGATCGATCCCGAAGGCGTCGATCTGCGCGCCGGCAGCCGGCTGGAGCGGCGCGACTTCGCCGAAAAAGCCGCCGATTTGGTGGCTGCCGAGGCGCTGATCCGCGCTCTGGCGGGCCGTGCCTGAGCTTCCTTCGCAACTGCGGCATTTCCGGTTTTTGCCAAAGACTTAGGCAAGGTTGCATGGGGGGTGGGCGCGGGATATTTTGTCGCCAAGCCGGCATGCGGATGCGACGGGGTCAGCGCATCGCCAAAAAGCCGGCCGATTCATCGACCCGAGGAGGAGGCATCCCGTGAAAGACGCCGCCGGCAACGCCACCGGAAACGCTTCGAGCTACGGTCTGCAGGAACAGGGCTTCCGCAATCTGGCCGCCGAGAGCTGGAATCTTTCGGTGCCGATGCTCTACGAACACGCGATCCGCAACGGCGAGGGTCTCCTGGGCGCGGGCGGTTCTTTTGTCGCGCGCACCGGCGCCTTCACCGGCCGTACGCCGAAGGACAAATACGTCGTCGACGAACCGTCGAGCAGCGGCGACATCGATTGGAACGCGATCAACCAGAAGCTGCCCGCCGGCACCTTCGACAGCATGCATCAGCGCATGCTGGCCTATTACCAAAGCCATAATCTCTACGTGCAGGATCTCTACTGCGGCGCCGACCCGGCTTATCGGCTGAAGGTGCGCGTGGTCAGCCCGAGCGCATGGCACGCGCTGTTCGCGCGCAACATGTTCATCCGTCCGAAGGCGGAGGAGCTGAAGAACTTCACGCCGGATTTCACCATCCTGCACGGGCCGAAATTCTTCGGCGATCATCTGCTCGACAAGACGAATTCCGACACGTTCATTTTCGTGAATTTCGCCAAGGGGCTGGTGCTGATCGGCGGCACCGAATACGCCGGCGAAATAAAGAAGTCGGTGTTCGGCTATCTCAACTACATGCTGCCGGCGCGGAACGTGCTGCCGATGCATTGTTCGGCCAATGTCGGCCCCAAGGGCGACGCGGCGATCTTCTTCGGCCTCTCGGGCACCGGCAAGACGACACTCTCGGCCGAGAGCACGCGCACCTTGATCGGCGACGACGAGCACGGCTGGAGCCCGAACGGCCTCTTCAATTTCGAGGGCGGCTGCTACGCCAAATGCATCAACCTCTCCAAGGAGGCCGAGCCCGAGATCTACGACACGGTGTTCCGCTTCGGCACCGTGCTGGAGAACGTGCCGCTCGATCCGGCGACGCGCTTTCCCGACCTCGCCGACGACAGCCTGACCGAGAACACGCGCGCCTGCTATCCGGTCGACTTCATCCCGAACATGAGCGAGACCGGCATCGCCCCCCATCCCGACAACGTCATCATGCTGACGGCCGACGCCTTCGGCGTGCTGCCGCCGATCTCGAAGCTGACGCCCGAGCAGGCGATGTACCATTTCCTCTCGGGCTACACGGCGCGCGTCGCCGGCACCGAGAAGGGCCTCGGCAAGGAGCCGCAGGCGACCTTCTCGACCTGCTTCGGCGCCGTCTTCATGCCGCGCCATCCCTCGGTCTACGCCAAGATGCT
>DASRKX010000082.1:0-16933 GCA_035648735.1 Allostellaceae bacterium | reverse complement strand
GTCGCGTGACTTGCTGCTGACCGCGATCCTGGTCGGCGCCTGCGTCTCCTTCGTCACCATTCCACTCTCGGGCCATATCTCCGACAAGATCGGGCGGAAGAAAATGTACCTGATCGGCTCGGCGGCGGTGGGCATCTATGGCTTCGTCTATTTCGGCGCGATCGCCACGGCGATTCCGGCGGTGGTGTTCATCGCCATCGTGGTATCGCTCATTCCGCACGACATGATGTACGGGCCGCAGGCGGCGCTGATCGCCGAATCGTTCACGCCGCGACTGCGTTACAGCGGCGCGTCCTTGGGCTATCAGTTCGCCTCGGTGATCGCCGGCGGTCCAGCGCCGCTGATCGCGACGGCGCTGTTTGCCGCCTATCATTCGGGCTATGCCATCGCGATCTACATCGCAGCCTGCGCCGTAGTCAGCCTGATCGCGACCGCGTTCATGCCGGATTACACCGGCAAGGATATCTCGGCGGAATACGACACAGCCGCCTAAATAGGGGCATTCACGCTTTCAGGGGCGAGGAGCACGAGTTCTTCGCCCCTTTTCTTTTGCGCCCGGCCGGTAATGACCGCTGCCGTACAGGTCCCGATTCGGGGCTGCGCGCGCCGGCGGAAATAAAAACTGTCTTTTCGCTATAATCCTGGCTTGCCTTTCGCCGCGAGCCGACTAATTCTAGGCGCATGGGATTTGTTTCCCGTTCGTCACGCATCTGGGCCGTCCTCGGCCCCACGAACACGGGCAAGACCCACCTCGCCATTGAACGGATGCTCGGTCACCAGACCGGGATGATCGGCTTTCCGCTGCGGCTCCTCGCTCGGGAAAACTACGACCGTGTCGTGGCGCTCAAGGGCGCGCGGGCGGTGGCGCTGATTACCGGCGAGGAAAAGATCGTCCCGCCCAACCCGTCCTATTTCGTCTGCACGGTCGAATCGATGCCGCTCGACCGCGTCGTGGATTTCCTGGCGGTTGACGAGATCCAGCTGTGCGGCGATGCCGAGCGCGGCCATGCCTTCACCGACCGGCTGCTGCATGCGCGCGGCATCCACGAGACCATGTTCCTGGGCTCGGACATTGTGGCGCCGCTGCTGCGCCGGCTAGTGCCCGAGGCGGAGATCTCGTCGCGGCCGCGCTTCTCGGTGCTGCGCTATGCCGGCGCGAAAAAGCTGACGCGCCTGCCGCCGCGCAGCGCCGTCGTCGCCTTCGCGGTATCCGACGTCTTCGCGCTGGCGGAGACCGTGCGCCGCCGCCGCGGCGGCACGGCGGTCGTGCTCGGCGCGCTCAGCCCGCGGGCGCGCAACGCGCAGGTCGGGCTGTTCCAGTCGGGCGAGGTCGATTACCTGGTGGCGACCGACGCCATCGGCATGGGCCTCAACATGGATCTCGACCATGTCGCCTTCGCGCGGCTGGTCAAGTTCGACGGCAGCGCGCCCCGCCGCCTGGTGTCTGCCGAAATCGCGCAGATCGCCGGCCGCGCCGGCCGTCACATGAGCGACGGGACTTTTGGCGTCACCGACGAGATCAGCGAGCTCGATCCCGACATCGTCGAGGCGGTCGAGAACCACCGTTTCGATCCGCTGACCCGGCTGTTCTGGCGCAACGCGCGACTTGATTACCGCTCGCTCGGCGGGCTCATCGGCTCGCTCGAAGCGCGTCCGAAGGGGCATGGCCTCGTCGCGGCGCCGCAGGCCGACGATCACCGCGCACTGCGCGCCCTGGCGCAGATGCCCGAGATTGCCGGTCTGGCGCGCAACCCGGAAGCGCTGCGGCTGCTCTGGGAGGTCTGCCAGATTCCGGATTTTCGCAAGGTGATGAGCGACACCCATGCGCGGCTGCTGGCGCAGATCTATCGGCATCTGGCGGGAGTATCGGGCCGCCTGCCGACCGATTGGGTGGCGGAGCAGGTCAGCCGCCTCGAACGGCTCGACGGTGACATCGACACGCTGATGATGCGTATCGCGCATATCCGCACCTGGACCTACATCGCGCATCGCGCCGATTGGCTTGCCGCCGCGGCGCATTGGCAGGAGCGCGCCCGTGCCATCGAGGACAGCCTGTCCGACGCGCTGCACGACCGCATCACCCAGCGCTTTGTCGACAAGCGTTCCGCCTTCCTGGTGCGGCGGCTGGCCTCGTCGAACGCGCTGCTCGCCTCGGTCAGCGACCAAGGCGAGGTCAAGGTCGAAGGCCATTATGTCGGCAGCCTGAACGGGTTCCGCTTCCAGCCCGACCTCGACGCCTCGGGCGAGGCCGCTCGGACGCTGATGGCGGCGGCGCAGCGCGTGCTGCGCGGCGAGATCGCGGCGCGGGTCCACCGGCTCGAAGCCGCCGGCGACGATGAATTCGAGCTCGCCGGGGGCGCGTTGCGCTGGCGCGGCGGGCTGGTCGGCCGCCTGACGCCCGGGCCGAACGCGCTCGAGCCGCGCGCCGAAGCACTGGGCAGCGATTTCTTCACCGGCGATGCGCGCGAGCGCGTGCGCCGCCGCCTGGCCGCTTTCACCGCCGCATATCTGCGGCACGCGTTGGCACCGCTCTATCGGGTCCGTGACGCGGAACTCTCGGCGCCGGCACGCGGCCTCGCCTTCCAACTCGCCGAGGCGCTTGGCAGCCTGGTGCCGGAAGCGGTGGCGCCGCTGCTGCGCGGGCTGACGCGTGCCGACCGCAAGCAGCTGGCGCGGCTCGGCCTGCGCTTCGGCGTCGAGACGATCTATTGCGAGCCGCTTTTGAAGCCGGAGGTCGCGTCGCTGACCGGCCTGCTCTGGAGCCTCGCGCGGGGCGTCTCGACCGCGCCCGGACCAAAGGGCAGCGCCGCGCCGCGCGATGCCGCCATTCCCGACGACGCCTATCGCGCCATGGGCTTCCGCATCCTCGGCCCCCGAATCTTGCGCTTCGAGCGCTTCGAGCGCCTGGCGGCGGCGACCCGACGCCTGGCGCGGCAGGGCGCTTTCGCCGCCACGCCGGAGCTGGCGGCGCTCGCCGGCTGCGGATTGGGCGACCTCACGGCTGTCTTGCGCGCGCTGGGCTATCGCGCCGCGATCGATAAGGACGGCAAGGCGACGAGCTTCCACGTCGCGCGCCACCGGCCGCAGCCGCGTGGCCACGGCCGCGAGCGGGCGCGGGGCCCGATCCGCCACGCCGCCGACGGCCCCTTTGCCAAGTTGAAGGAACTGAGCGTTGCCCGCTGACGCGCTCGATCGATCGGTGAACGCCCTTCGTCTCGATAAATACCTGTGGTTCGCGCGCATGGCGCGCACGCGCTCGGCGGCGGCCCGCCTCTGCGCCGATGGCAAAGTCACGGTCGGTGGCAGCACGGCGCTGAAGCCGCATCACCGGGTACGAATCGGCGATTGGATCGCGATCGAGAATGGAGGAATGCGCCGCCGCATCCGCGTGCTCGATTTCGCCGCGTGGCGCGGCAACCCAGCTGCGGCGCGGCTGCTCTATGACGAGCCGGCACCGGTCGAGCGCCTGACGCGGGAGCCGTGGACGCCGCTGCTCGACGAGGAATCCTGGGAGCCGGCCTAGCTTAACCTTTCGCGTCGCATTTCTTCCACGGGCCGATATCGAGGTGGAGGTGATTGCGATGGTCGGAATTGGTGTCCGGCGTCAGCACCACGCTGAAGATTTTGCAGGCGTCATGGGCTACGGCGCGGATGAAATTGCGGCGCGGGCCGGTGCCGTTCCAATCCTTCTCGACGCGGATGACCATGCCGTTGGCGAAGGTGAAGCCGGCGATGTCGAAGGCGTTGCCCTTGGAATGTTCGCTCCATTCGCCGCCCGGCCGGCCGCGGCAGGAATAGGCGCCGAGATGGTCGATATGCCGCACGGTGGTGTGGAAATATTGCTGGGCGGCGGGCGCCACCACCTCGCGCGAGAATTGCTCGATCTTGAGTGCCAGGTCGCAGCTCATCAGCGTCGGCCGGCTGAAGGCGAGGCCCGTCGCCGAGACCCGCACCGCGTCGTTGACCGGGCAAGGGCCGTCGGGTGCCGATGACCTGTCGTATTTGACGCCGAGCTCGTCGAGCTTGGCGAGACAGACGGCGGCTGGCAGGCGCGCCGGCTCCGCCGGCTGGCGGTGGCTGCCGCAGGCGCCAAGCAGCAGCGCCGCGAGAAGGGCGGCGGGTCGGAGGCATGGCGGCGAGCGCGGCATGGATTGAGGGAATCACAGCGGATTCCGCCGCCGCAACGATAATCGCACCCCATCTTGTGCGGGCTGCCTTGCGTCGCGGGTCGCGACCGGCAAAACTGCGCCCGCCATGGCCGAATCCCCCCATCACGAATCGTTGCGTGCCGCCTACAAGGGGGCGCGGGTCGCCATTGCCGGCGGCCTCGGCTTCATCGGCTCGAATCTCGCGGCGCGGCTCGCCGGGCTCGGCGCCGAAGTGCTGATCGTCGATGCGCTACTGCCCGGGCAGGGCGGCAACCGCTTCAACGTTGCGGAAATCGGCGATCGCGTGGCGATCGAAATCGCCGATCTGCGCCGGGCCGATGCCGCTTCGCTCGTCACCGGCCGGCATTATCTCTTCAATCTTGCGGGCCAGCCGGGCCACCAGGCCTCGATGGAGGAGCCCATCGACGATCTCGAGCTGAATTGCGGCGTGACGCTCCGGCTGCTCGAAGCCTGCCGCCGCTTCGCCCCGCGCATCGCGGTGGTCTTCGCCTCGACGCGCCAGGTCTACGGCCGGCCGGACTATTTGCCGGTCGACGAAAAGCACTCGCTCGCGCCGGTCGACGTCAACGGCATCAACAAGCTCGCCGCCGAATCCTATCACCGCCTCTATGGGCAGATTTACGGCCTCAGGAGCTCGGTGCTGCGCCTGACCAACACCTACGGGCCGCGCATGCGGATCAAGGATGCCCGGCAGACCTTTATCGGCATCTGGCTGCGTGATTTGCTCGAGAACCGGCCCTTCGAGGTCTGGGGCGGCGCGCAGCTGCGCGACTTCACCTATGTCGACGATGCGGTCGAGGCGCTGTTGCTGGCGGCGGTCAATCCGGCGGCGCTCGGCCAGGTGTTCAATCTGGGCGGCGAGCGTGCCGTAACGCTGACCGATCTTGCCGCTCTCGCCGTCGCGGCTAATGGCGGCGGCAGCTTTACCACCCGGAACTTCCCGCCCGAGCGCAAGCGGATCGACATCGGCGATTTCCACGCCGACGACAAGTTGTTCCGCGCCGCGACCGGCTGGGCGCCGCGGGTGACTCTCGCGGAGGGGCTGGCCCGCACGCTCGATTATTTCCGCGCCAATCTGGCGGCTTATCTCTGATGGCGTGGAAACCAATCCCGCAGAGCCGGCCCGGCTCGTCTTACCTCGCGCAGCGCGGCGCGCTCGCCAAGGCGCTGGCGCGGGTGCTCAAGAGCGAGCGTTATATTCTCGGCCCCGAAGTCGCGAGCTTCGAGCGCGAATTTGCCGTCTTTATCGGCAGCCGGCACGGCATCGGCGTCGCCTCGGGCACCGATGCGCTGATCCTGGCCTTGCGTGCGCTCGACCTGACGCCCGGCGCTTACGTCGCCACGGTGTCGCATACCGCGGTCGCCACCGTCGCCGCGATCGAGCTCGCCGGCTTCAAGCCGCTGCTGCTCGATATCGAGCCGGCGACCTACACGCTCGACCCGGCCGCGTTCAAGCGCGCGTTGGCCAAGCCTCCCGGCACTATTGCCGCGATCATTCCGGTGCATCTCTACGGCCAATCCGCCGATCTGGACTCCATCGGGCGGCTTGCCCGCGCGCATGGCGTGAAGCTCATCGAGGATTGCGCGCAATCGCACGGCGCCCAGTTGAACGGCAAGCGTCTCGGCAGCCTCGGCGACATATCCTGCTTCAGCTTCTACCCGACCAAGAATCTGGGCGCCTTCGGCGACGGCGGGGCGGTGCTGACCGGCGACGATGCCGCCGCCGCGCGGCTGCGCGCCTTACGCGAATATGGCTGGCACGACCGCTATGTCAGCGCCGTGCCGGGGATGAATTCGCGGCTCGACGAGCTCCAGGCGGCACTGCTGCGCGTCAAGCTCAAAGGTCTCGACCGCGCCAATGCGCGCCGCGCCGCGATTGCCGGCCGCTACGACAAGGGCCTCGAGGGCACGTCGCTCGGCCTGCCCCAGCGGCGGCGGAACGCGACGCATGTCTTTCATCAATACGTCGTGCGCGCGAAAAACCGCGATGCGTTGCGCGCCGCCTTGGCCGATCGGGGCATCGGCACCGCCATACACTATCCCATGCCGGTGCATCTTCAGCCGGCTTATGCCGGGCGGGTCGCGCTCGATCCAGCCGGCTTGGCCGAAACCGAGCGCGCTTCGCGTGAAATATTGAGCCTGCCGATGTTCCCGGAATTGCCGGCGGGCGATGCCGACCGCGTCATCGCGGCGCTGAAGGAAGCGCTATCGCGCTAGAAGCGGTGCAGCAGCGCCACGCCGCACAGGATCAGTGCGATGGCGCCGAGCTTGCCGAGCGTCAGCGGCTCGTCCCAGAAGAAATGCGCCACCACCGCCACCACGACGTAGCTGACCGCGACCGAGGGATAAGCAAGCGAGAGCGGAATCTTGCGGATGGCGAAGAGATACATGAAGGCCGAGACGCCGTAGAAGCCGACGCCCGCGATGGTGTAGGGGCTCATCAGCTGCGCCATCATGTCGGGCGTGCCCTGGACGCCGGTCCGCAGCAACAACTGGCCGCAGACCGCGACCAGGATGCCGCCGAACAGCGCGGCGTAGGATGGCAGAAGATCGGTCATCAGATGCTCCGTATCACGCTGGGCCGCGCCGCGCGCTCGCTGCCGTCGCTGCGCATGACCTGGCGCAGCACGGTCTGCGGCTTGCGGTTGACGGTGAGGTAGAGCCGGCCGAGATATTCGCCGACCAGCCCGAGGATCAGGAGCTGCACGCCCGAGAGCAGCAGCACCGCCACCGTCAGCGAGGCCCAGCCGGGCGGCGTATCGAAGAACAGCGCCTCGCCCGCCGTCCACACCGCGCCGACCGCGCCGAGGATGCTGAGGCCGATGCCGGTGAAGGTCGAAAGGCGCAGCGGCATGACCGAGAAATTGACGAACATGTTGAGCCACAGCCGCACCAGCCGTCGGAGATTGTAGTTGCTGGCGCCATGCGCGCGCGGCAGATGCTCGACCGCGAGGCTCTGGATGCGCTGCGTCGATTGCAGGATGAGGCCGTCGACATAGGGGAACGGCCCGTCATAGGCGATCACCTGGGCGATGGCGAAGGCGCTGACGCAGCGGAAGCTCGATAGATAAAGCCCCTTGGGCTTGTCGAGAACGTAATCGGCGACGCGGTTGGTGAAACGGCTGCCGAGGTTGCGCCAGCCGGCATGCTGCTTCTCGATCGGGCGGGCGTAGACGACGTCGGCGCCGGTCTGCTGCGCGTGAAGCAGCAGCCGCAGGATTTCGCCGGGCGGGTTCTGCAGATCGTCGTCCATGGTGATGACATGCGCCCCGCGCGCGTGGCGCAAGCCCGCCATCACCGCGTTGTGCTCGCCGAAATTACGCGCCAGATCGAGCAGCGTGATCGGGGTGCGCGCTTGGCGCATCAGCGCCTGGCACACCGCCAGGCTGTCGTCGGGGCTGCAATCATTGACCAGCACGATCTCGTGGCCGCCCGGTACCTCCAAGGCGTCGAGCGCCGTCACCAGCTCGCCGATGCTCGGGGCGCCGTTATAGACCGGGATGACGATGCTGAGGGCGGGTGTGCTCATGGCCGAATTCCGACCGCCACAATCGAGCCGCCGAAGGGAAGACGCAAGCCCATCGTGGCCAGCCAAGTCTCGAACTGGGCTATGGCGGCAAAGCATCGCTCCAGCGGCGCGGGCATCAGGGCCACGTCGCTGTCGCCGCCCGGCAACAGCTTGCGCTTCACCACCATCAGCGGAAACAGCAGGCTGTTCCAATAACGGGTGCTGATTCCGGCGAAGCCGGCCTGGGCGAGCAGCCGGGCGACCTCGCCGCTGCCGTAGCGCCGCGCATTGTCGACGGCGCGGTCGTGGGCGGAGAGGATCCAGCGATAGGCCGGCAGATTCAGCACCAGCACGCCGCCCGGCCGCAGGCAGCGGCGCAGCTCGGCCAATGCCAGACGCTGGTCGATGCCGCGATGGCACAGCACGTCGGCGCTGAAGATGGCGTCGAAGCTGCGATCGGCGAAGGGCAGGGCGTCGATCGAGCCGCGCGCCACGCCGGTGCCACTCTTTCCGCGCGCCAGCGCGCAGGCGAAGGCGTCGCGGTCGAGGCCGACGGCGTCGCCGGGAAATTGCGCCGCGAGCTTCGCCAGGAAGCCGCCGGTGCCGCAGCCGGCGTCGAGCACCGCGGCTGCGGAGGCGGCGGCCGGCCGCGCCGCGCCGCGCCAGGCGGCGATCAGGTTGCGGTGGAGGGCGCCGAACCACCACAGGCGCTCTTCGGTCGCGGCCAGGCGCTCGTATTCGCGCCGCTCCATGCGTGCCTCAGCGGCCGGCGAGCGCCGGGCTGCGCCGCCCGTGCTGCAGGATGGCGCGGCGGTCGAGCACGACCGACAACAGCGTGCCCATGCGCTCGACGCGGAAGATTTCCTTGCCCGGCACCGCCTTGTCGCAATCGTCCTTGGTGAAGGCGATGATGAATTGCGCGTTGTTGCGGTCGGGCGTGAAGATGAAATTCGGCGGGAAGTAGTACGCCGCCGAGTTCGGCGGCCCGCAGGCGAAGACGGTGAAATCCTGATCCATGAAATCGGCGCCGTATTCGGCATGCAGGTAATCCTCCAGCGCCTGCACCGCCTCGGCGTAGGAATTGGCCCAGTAGTCGAGCTTGAACAGGCCCTGGGCGCCGCGCGTGCCGCCGATGAGGGCGTTGTAATAGACGTATTCGTCGGGATGCAGCAGCGCCATCACCGAGACGTGGATCAGGCCGTAAAGCGCCAGCGCGGCATAGACGTAGCGCCGCCACGCCACCCGGGACAGCGCGACGAGCGCGCGATCGGCCGCCAGCGCCGCGATGCAGGCGATCAGCGGCAGCACGAAGATGAAATGACGCATGCCGTCGAACAGCACCGCCTTGATGGCGATCGCATAGGCAACCGGAAAGACGACGGCGAATCCCAGCACGAACAGGCCGATGATTCGGGCACGGTCGGCTTCCTGCGCACGGCGCAGGCCCAGCACGCCGATCGCGGGCGATGCCAGCAGCAGCAATAGGATCAGCTCGGGGAGCGCCAGCAGGATATAGGTCGGCAAATATTCCCAGGGCAGGTCGCTCGCCGGCACGTATTCGCCGGCGAACAGCGTGCGGAACGGGAAAATCTCGTGCGAGAAATAGATCAGCGCCTTGACCGGATTGACAAAGGGCGAGGCTTGCGCCCACGGCCAGAAGAACAGCATCACCGGATAAGCCACCGCCACGACCGGCAGCAGCACGCGCCAGAAGCAGGCGAAGGAATCGGCGAACGCCACGGCGACGCGCCGGGTTTCGGCGAAGCGCCACAGCACGAACAGCAGCAGCGCCAGCCCGACATAGCCGAAGATGAGCAACCCGCCAACGCGCACGGCAAGCGCTAGGCCGCAGGCCACGCCGAGCTTCACCACCACGCGCCAATCCGGGCGCGGCAGCTGTGGCAGCAGCCGGACGACGTAATAAAGCGACCACGCCATGCCCGCGGCGAAGGGAATGTCCTTCGGGTTGTTGTACATTTGGCCGTAGTAATTCGGCGTCAGCGTGAGGAAGAGCGCGGCCAGGAATCCGGCGCGCTTCCCGCCGAGCGCGCGGCCGAGCTTCCAGGTGCCGACGATGCCAAGCAGCCCGACAACGGCATTGAGCAGGTGGCGCGTCTCGTAATTGCCGAAGGGCGAGATCTTGTTGAGCCCGGCGGCCGTCATGTCGAACGCGGCGCCGTAATTGTAGAGGTCGGCGAAGTTGAGGCTCGACAAATCGACGAAACCGGACAGGTAGTAATTCAGCACGGCGATGCCGTACCAATTATGCACGTCCTCGTCCCAGGTGACGCCGTAATCCTCGAAGGTGGCGAGCAGCAGCACGAGCACGACGGTGAAGAGGATGAGCGCCAGCCCGTCCCAGCCGACACGCCGCCACAGCGGATGATCGGCCGCCGCCGAGGATTCGTCGATGGCTGCGTCGAGGCTGCTTGCCATATCGCGGTCGGCGCTCATAAGCGAAGGCGCGCCATCATGTCGCCGAGGACGCGCTCGGCCGCGAAATATTCCGCCGCCACCTCGCGCGCCTTACGCGCATGGCGCGGATAGTCGCGGTTGATGGCTTCGATGGCCGCCAGCGCGCCGTTCTCGTCCGAATAGTCGAACAGCCCTTCCCCCACCGGAATGAACCGCGAAAAGCCCGTATCCATAGTGACCACCGGACGGCCGGCGGCAAGATAACAGACACTGCGGTCGCTGAACCAGCCGCTGCGCGGGCGTACATAGATGTCCTTGGCGACGGTGAACTCGCCGCGCGAGGCGCCGATGAAATCCCGATAATCGTCGAGCGTCAGCGATACCTCGCGCGCGTCTCGGACGCGCCAGCGCTTGGCCGTGATCCGCGCTGCGGCCTCCGGCGGCGCGGAATTGAGCGCCACGGCGAAGCATTGCGGCGTGCGCTCCGGCAGGTCGAGGAAGCGAAGGAAATTGACGTGCTTCGACCAGACGTATCTCTCGCCGGCGAAGGCGATGTCCTTGCCCTTGTTTTCCCAGGTGGCGATGGTCGAGAAGCATTCGCCGCCCTGAATGTCGGCCGGCCATTGCTCGAGCACGACGGGCGGCCGCGTCGGCTGCCAGGCGATGCCTTCGAGCGGCACGATCCAGCCCGGTCCGCCGACATTCTCGCCATAGGTGAAGAAATCGGTATGCGCGTCGAGATAGGCCTTCGCCTCGGCATCGGCGCCGGCATATTTGATCTGCTCGTAGACCGGATCGGTATCGACCATGATCCGCCGCTTGCAGGCGAGGTGATGCTCGCGCAGCCGCGTCGCGCCGCAGAGATTGATCAGCGCGTCGGATTCGCGGAAGAGCTGATGGACGCGCGCGCGCGACAATCCCAGATAGCGGTCGTTGATCGCGTCCCAATAGGCCCAGCGCGACCCCAGGCCGAAACGCTCCATCACGCCCTTCAGGTATTCGACGTTGGGTGCGTTGTCGACGACGACGCTGTTGAGCCGCGGGTCGTAGGGGTTGGCGCCGTGATCCTCGACGTACCACGCCTCGAAGCCCAGCCGCTCGAGACCGAGCAGGTAATGCAGGGCCTGCCAGGCGATACCCGCCAAGGGCATCTGGCCGGCGAAATGCAGCACAACCACACGCCCGCGCGAGGCCATGGATTCGATCGCTCCGGCGCTCAAAGGAGAGAGGCGCGACAATAGCAGAGCCGTGCCGCCGTGCCAGCCGCCCGGCTCGCTCTTGACGGCTGGTGAGTATATATTGATTATATAATCAATATATAGGAGGTGCGCATGGCGGAATTGACGGCGCGGGCGGCGGCCAAGGCCCTGGGCGTCTCGCGCGCCACGCTCTACGCCTATGTCAGCCGCGGCCTCATCCGCTCGGAGCGCGGCCTCATCCGCTCGGAGCGCGGCGGCGGCCGCGAGCGACGCTACGATTCGGCCGATGTCGCCGCATTGCTGCGCGGGCCCGCCCTGGCCGCGCCGGTCATCGATACCGCGATCGGCTGCGTGCGCGACCGCCGGCTGTGGTTGCGCGGCCGCGATGCGGTGACGCTGGCGCGCGATCTCTCGGTGCGCGAGGCGGCTTCCCTGATCTGGCAGGCCGATCCGGCTGCCAGCTTCGCCGCCGATAATCTCCCGGCTGCCGGCGCCGCTCTGGGGGATTTTCCGCCGGCGATCCGCGCCGTCGCGGCGCTCTTGGCGTTCGATGAGCCGCCGCCGGGTGACGAAGCGGCGTTGGGGCTGGCCGGCGCGCGGCTGCTGCGGGCCATGGCGGCAGGCATCGCCGGCACCGCGCCCTCGGCACGCCCGGTCGAGGCGGTTCTGGCCGAAGCCTGGGGCGTCGATCGCGCGCGCCGGCCGCAGCTGCGCGCGGCGCTCATTCTGGGCGCCGACGAAACCATGGATGCGGCGACGCTGGCGACACGCGCCGCCGCCGGTGCCGGAAGTGGCCTCGCCGCCGCGGTGGCGGCCGGGCTGCTCGCCTTGCCCGACGCTGAATCGTCCGAGGTCGATGCGCGCGGCGAATTCCTGCTGCGGCTTATCGGCAAATCACATGCTGCGGTTTCCTTGGCGGTGGCGCGCGGCACGCTGGCGGCGGCGCTGGGCCTGCCGGCGGACGCCGCGAGCGTCCTGCGCCAGCTCGGCCGCGCCATCGGCCTGATCGCCCATGCGGCCGAGGCACGAAACGATGCGCGCGGCATCGTGCCGCGGCCGCGCTATATCGGCGTCCTGCCTGACGCGGCGGCTAATCCATAATTCGCCTAGGGTTGAACCGGTGTGGGACGCATGCTACGAGCGCTGCACCCGTAAAAAAATCGAGTACCTGCCATGACCTATGTGGTGACCGAAGCCTGCATCAAGTGCAAATACATGGATTGCGTCGAGGTCTGCCCCGTCGACTGCTTCTACGAGGGCGAGAACATGCTGGTCATCCACCCGGACGAGTGCATCGATTGCGGCGTCTGCGAGCCTGAATGCCCGGTCGAGGCGATCATCCCGGACAGCGATCCCCAGGCTGAAAAATGGATCGAGCCCAACCGCGAATATTCGACCAGCTGGCCCAATATCACGCGCAAGGGCCCGGCGCCGGCCGATGCCGACGCCTTCAAGGACGTTCCGGATAAGTTCGCCAAGTTTTTCGACCCCAACCCAGCCAAACGCTAGGGAAAGACTCTAAAAATCCCAGCAAAAACTGGGGCTTGCAGCCTGACCCGCACCGGCTGCATGGCTTCCCTGCTGGCTTTATGACGCCATTTGTGTTATTCATGAAAATAGATGCACAGCGGGTGCGTCTCTCCTGGTGATTGGGTTCCGTTGCCGTTAGCGCCTCGCGCCGGCCGGGGGTCAACGCGTCCCTGTCGGGAGCTTTCTCGGGGTCGGGTCCCGTGCGCAAGAAAGAAGAGAAAAACATGTCCGAAAAGCTCGGTTTCGCCACCGGCGACTTCGTGGTCTATCCCACGCATGGCGTCGGCAAGATTCTCGGCATCGAGGATCAGGAGATCGCCGGCTACCAGCTCAATGTCTTTGTCGTCCATTTCGACAAGGACCGGATGACGCTGCGCGTGCCGGTCGGCAAGGCGAAGAATTCCGGGCTGCGCCGCCTGTCGACCCGCAAGGAGATGGACGCGGCGCTGACCAGGCTGAAGGGCAAGTCGCGCGCCAAGCGCACGATGTGGAGCCGCCGCGCCCAGGAATACGAGGCCAAGATCAATTCCGGCGATCCGGCCTCGATCGCCGAAGTCGTGCGCGACCTCTACCGCAATGTCGGGCAGCCCGAGCAATCCTACAGCGAGCGCCAGATCTATCAGGCGGCGCTCGACCGGCTGGTGCGCGAATTCGCCGCCGTCGAGAACATCGACGAAGCCGCGGCGATCAAGCGCGTTGAGCAGATGCTCAGCGCGGCCTAGGGCACAACGCCGCCGCCATCGCGGTGGATTCCAGCGATTCCGAGATTTATGCGCAGCTCAATCGCGCGAAGCGTGTCTGGGCGATCGCCCCGATCAACGGCGAGGCTTCGCGCCTCCGTGCGCTGCACGCGCAGCTCGCCCGGCGGCTCGACCCCGGCGACCGCATCGTCTATCTCGGCAATTATCTCGGATCCGGCGCCGATTCAGCGTCGGTCGTCGACGCGCTGCTCCATTTCCGCGGCGTGGCGCTGGCGCGCCCGCGCGCCTACGCCTGCGACCTGGCCTATCTGCGCGGCAGCGCCGAGGCGATGTGGCAGAAGCTGCAGGAGCTGCAATTCGCGCCCAATCCGCGCGAGGTGCTGCCTTGGATGCTTGGGCGCGGCATGGCGGCGGCGCTGGCTTCCTACGGCATCGACGCCCGGCAGGGCGAGGCGGCCTGCCGCGAGGGCACGATCGCGATCACGCGCTGGACCGCCGGCCTGCGCGGCGCCATCGATGCGCGCGCCGGGCACCGCACGCTGCTGAGCGCGTTGAAGCGCGCCGCCTTCACCGACGACGGAGCGCTGCTCTTCGCCCATGCCGGGATCGATCCCGCGAAATCCCTGGAGATGCAGCGCGACGCCTTCTGGTGGGGCGCTCCCGCCGCCGATTTGCTGGCGCTCGAGCGGCCCTATGCCGGCTTCAAGCGCGTCGTTCACGGCCACAACATCGGGGGCCGCGACAGCGGCCGGCGCGGCGTCGTGGCGGCCGATCATGCCATCCTGGTCGATGGCGGGTGCGGCGCCGGCGGCGATCTGGTCGCCGCCTGTGTCGGCCTCGACGGCAGCCTGCTCGACCAGATCGCCGCCTGATTTTTTTCGGTAACGGCGCCACAAAAAAAGAGGCCCGGGGCGACCCCGGGCCTCTGTCGTTTCGCCCTCGTGGGCTGTTACGGCTGGTTGAGACTGGCCGGTTGTCCGCCGACCTCATCCCAGATCTTCACCTTATTCGTGTTGTTGCGGATGAAGACCAGGCTGACCACGACGCCCAGCGCCGCGATGCCGATGGGATAGGCGAGCCCCATGTAGTGGTTGCCGGTGGCGAAGACCAGCGACGAGCTGATCAGCGGCACCAACCCGCCGAACACGCCGTTGCCGATGTGATAGGGCAGCGACATGGAGGTGTAGCGGATTCTCGCCGGGAAGAACTCGACGAGGAAGGCGGCGATCGGCCCGTACACCATAGTGACCAGGATCACCATGTAGAACACCAGCGCGGTCAGGATTACCGGACTGCCGGCGTTGGCCTCCATGGCCTGAAACACCGGCACGAAGGTCACGGCGGCAAGCAGGAAGCCTGCCGTCATGATGTTGCGCCGGCCGATCTTGTCGGAGAGCCAGCCGAAGAGCAGGAAGAACGGCGTGCCGAGGCACAGCGCCACGACGATGATCCAATAGACGGTGACGTAGGGCACCTTGAGCACCGTCTGCATGAAGAACAGCGAATAGTACTGGCCGGTATACCAGACGACGCCCTCGGGAGCGGTCGCTCCCAGGAGCGCGATGACCATCAAGCCCCAGTTCTTGCTGCTGCTGAACGCTTCGCCCAGCGGGCGGGTGGATGACTTGCCCTGTTGCTTGAGGCGGGCGTAAAGCGGCGATTCCTGCAGCTTGAGGCGGATCCACATGGACAGCGCCACCAGCACCGCCGAGAGCAGGAACGGATAGCGCCAGCCGACGGCGCGGAACGCGTCGTCGCCCATGTTGAGCCGGAAGGCCAGGATGACGAGCAGCGACAGCACGATGCCGAGCGTCGCCGTGGTCTGGATCCAACTGGTGTAGAAACCCCGCTTGCCGTCGGGCGCGTGCTCGGCGATGTAGGTCGCGGCACCGCCATACTCGCCGCCCAGGGCCAGGCCTTGCAGGAGGCGCAGGGCGACCAGCAGGACCGGCGCCAGCATGCCGATCGAATCGTAGCTTGGCAGGCAGCCGACCAGGAACGTCGCGCCGCCCATCAGGCCGAGCGTCAGCATGAAGGTGAATTTGCGTCCGATCAAATCGCCCAGCCGGCCGAAGAAGATCGCGCCGAACGGCCGCACCGCGAAGCCGGTGGCGAAGGTCGCCAGGCTGATCAGGAAGGAGACGGTCGGGTTGCCGACCGGGAAGAACAGCGTCGAGAAGAAGACCGCCAAGCTGCCGTAGAGATAGAAATCGTACCATTCGATCAGCGTGCCGACCGAGGACGCGGCGATGATGAAGCTGAGCTTCTGGCTCCCGGCCTTGCGGCCCATGGTGGATGCGGCGACGGACATGGACGTTTACCCCCTGATTGTTCAAACGGCTCTTGCCGGCCGGGCCTCGTCGGGACGTTCTGGCGCACCCGCGAATGCTTCTTGAGCGAAACCCTAACGGTTACGTTAGTTTCAAGCAACGCCGGGTTCGGTAAAGTCGTAAACCGGGATTTTCCCTTGGGATTTAAGGGCTTGCCGGCTAGCCGTCGACCCGCCCGTGCCATGGCGGTGGCCGGGCCGCCTTGCTATAAGGGCGCCACATGTCCCCGTAGCTCAGCTGGATAGAGCATCAGTTTCCTAAACTGAGGGTCGCGTGTTCGAGTCACGCCGGGGACGCCACCCTACGTCAAGGCTCGCCCCACACTTCGCGCGCGGTGTCGACCACCAGCCTGAGCTTGGCGGCTTCTTCGTCGACGCTGAGCCGGTTGCCGCGCTCGCCGCTGGCGAAGCCGCATTGCGGGCTGAGCGCCAGCTGGTCGAGGTCGATGTATTGGGCCGCCTGATCGATGCGGCGCTTCAAATCGTCCTTGCTCTCGAGGATCCCGTTCTTGCTGGTCACCAGGCCGAGCACCGCGGTCTTGCCCTTGGGCAGAAAACGCAGCGGCTCGAAGCCGCCGGCGCGAGCGGTGTCGTATTCGAGGAAATATCCGGTGACGTCGATCTCGTTGAACAGAATCTCCGCCACCGGCTCGTAACCGCCCTCGGCGACCCACGCGCCCTCGAAATTGCCGCGGCAAAGATGCATGCAGACGACCATGTCCGCCGGGCGCGACTCGATCGCGCCGTTGATCAGCTTGGCATAGGTGTGCGGCAGCATCGCCGGATCCTCGCCGATGTTGCGCACCTGCTGGCGCAGCTTCGGATCGCAAAGATAGGCAAAATTGACCTCGTCGATCTGCAGGTAGCGGCAGCCGGCGGCGCCCAGATCGGCGATCTCCTCGGCGTAGACCCGCGCCAGATCGGCATAGAACTGCCCCATATCGGGATAGGCCTTGGCGTCGATGCCGCCGCGCCCGCCGCGAAAATGCAGGATGCTCGGCGAGGGGATGGTCTGCTTCGGCGTCGCCTTGGCAATCGATTTCAGGAACTTGAAATGATCGACGAAGATCGGGTGCGGCCGG
>DASRKX010000081.1:0-53279 GCA_035648735.1 Allostellaceae bacterium | reverse complement strand
ATCGCCGATACGCTGAAGAAGGTCGAAGCCGCCGGCTTCAACGAGGTGATCCTCTATTCCAATGTCGGGCTGAAGCCGCACCAGCAGGTGAAGGCCGAGATGGCCCGCTTCATGGAGCAGGTGGCGACGGAATTCGACGGCGCGCATAAGCGGCGCGCCGCCTAGCGCCGCTCAAGACAAGCAATAGGCCTCAGGCGCGGATTTCGACGATCGTGCCGTCGTCGACGGCGTCCCAGATCTCGTCGATGGCGCGGTTGCTCACCGAGACGCAGCCATTGGTCCAATCCTTCACGAAGCGGATCGGGTCCATCCAGGCGAAGGGCCTGGGCAGGCCGTGGATGAAGATGGCGCCCCCCGGATCGGCCCGAGCTTCGGCGGCGCGCGCCCAATCCGCCGGCTCGGGATAGGAGATATGGAGCGCGCGGTGATAGGGAGTGTCTTCCTTGCGCCAATCGATGGTGTAGACGCCCTCGGGCGTGCGGCCGTCGCCTTGGCGCAACTTGGGGCCGATCGGATGGCTGCCGAGCGCCACCGGATAGGATTTGATCACCTTGCCGTCGCGCAGCAGCAGGAGCTTGCGCCGCTTCTTGAAGATCCGGATGCGGTCGGCTTGGGCGGGAGAGAGCGGCGCGTCGGCCCGCGCCGGCGCGGCGAGCGTGACCGCCAATGCGGCGGCGCCCAGTCCCAATCCACGGCGGGATATCATCGGTGACGACGCGGCATGCCAAAAAACCAAAAGACGCGACGCATTCTTTATCACCTTTTTGTCGCGGCAGGCCAGCGGAAAGCCCGCGCTGGACACCCTACGCCCGGCCATGGCATAGCTCCGACGCAAGAGGAGTGGCGACATGGCGGTGCGTTCACGGATCGGGGCGTTCCTTGCCGCGCTGGCGATGCTGGCGCTCGCCGGCTGCAGCCATGTCGAGTTCATTCCCGAAACGCGGGCCGATTATCGGCCGTGGTACGGGCTGGTGCAGGTGACCGACCGGTTCCCCGAGCGCTATGTCCGCATCGGCACCGTCATCGCGCATGGCGTCGCCGGCGACACCGACGCCTCGCTGATCGAGTTCTTGAAGGAGCGCGCGGCCGCCGCCGGCGCCAATATCATCGTCGTCAGCAGCGGGCGCGTCGTGTCGGGCCGCAGCCTCGTTTTGACGCCGGAATACGAGATGACCGCCGTCGCCATCCGCAACGTCCGCTGACGCCGGGCCGGCGTTAACACTTTATTATCCGTGATCCACCTATCGTCGGGCGCGGCGCAGGCCCGCCTTCCGGCGCGGCTTTCGATCCGCGGAGACAGGATGCGGTCCGTTCTGGCGATGCTCGTCGGCCGCCTAAAATACTGTGCGTGGCTCGACCGCCGGCGCGTCATCGCCTATGGCGCGATCCTGCTCGCCTGCGAGATCGCGACGTTTCTCTTCCTGATCGCCGGCACGCATGGCTGGATCGTGCCGCTCGACAAGCCGCTCACCACCGATTTCGCCAGCTTCTATGCCGCCGGCAGCCTGGCCGACGCGGGCACGCCGGCGCTGGCCTATGACCAGGCGGCGCATTACGCCGCCGAACAGCAGGCGACCGCGCCCGGCATCCAATACCAGTTCTTCTTCTATCCGCCGGTATTCATCATGCTCTGCGCGCTTCTCGCGCGGCTGCCTTATCTCGTCGCCTTCGTCGCTTTCGAGGCGGCGGGTCTGCTGCTTTATCTATTCGCCGTGCGCGGCATTCTCGGCGAGCGCGGCCTCGGGCCCAAGGGTTGGCGGCTCGAGGGCTGGAAATTCGTCATCCCGTTTCTCGCCTTCCCGGCGGTATTCTGGACGCTCGGCCTCGGCCAGAACGCGCTGCTGACCGCCGCGCTGTTCGGCTTCGCCATGCTGCTGGTCGACCGCCGGCCGGTCCTATCCGGAATCCTGTTCGGACTGCTCTGTTATAAGCCGCATCTCGGCTTGCTCATCCCCGTGGCGCTCGCCGCGGGCCGACGCTGGCCGGCCTTCGCCGCGGCATCCGCGTCCGCCGCGCTGCTGGTGCTCGCCTCGATCGGCGGGTTCGGCTGGGACACCTGGCAGGCCTATTTCGCCGCCGCCGGCGATTCGCATTCGACCTACGAATTCGGCCGCATCAACCTTGCCGGCATGATCAGCCCCTTCGCCGCGTTGCGGGTGCTGGGGCTCGGCGTGGCGCCGGCCTATGTCGTCCAGGCGCTGGCGACGCTCGCCGCGATGGCGCTGGTCGCCTATGTCTGGTGGCGCGACATGAGTATCGAGCTGCGCGGCGCCGCGCTGGCCGCCGCCACCCTGATCGCGGTGCCGGTCATCCTGCTCTATGACCTGATGCTCGCGGCAATCGCCGCGGCATGGCTCGTCCGCGCCGCGCGCGCGACCGGCTACCTGCCGTGGGAAAAAGCGGCGCTGGTCACCGTCTTCGCCGTGCCGTTGCTGGCGCTCAGCCTCGGCCAGGGCTGGCATGTGCCGGTGGCGCCGCTTGCCGCGCTCCTGCTGCTCGGCCTGGTGATCCGCCGCGCCGCCGCGCCCTATGCGTCGAGCCGGATCTGGATATCGTCGCCGACGACACGCACCGGATAGGTCTTGAGGTCGTCGCTGATCGGCGGGCCGAGGCCCTTGCCGGTCTTCACCTCGAACCTTCCGCCATGCAGCGGGCATTCGATGATCTCGCCGTCGAGCCAGCCCTGGGTCAGCTGGGCGTAGGCGTGGGTGCAGAGGTTGTCGGTGGCGTAGATTTCGCCGTCGACGTTGTAGAGCGCGATCTCGCGCTCGCCCAGCGTCACCCCCAGCACGTCGCCGGGATTGATGCCCCCACGCTGCGCCACCGTCAGCCATTTTTCATTGTCGGCCATCAGACACTCTCCCGCGCCAAATCCTGAAGTTTCACGCTCATGTCGGCCAGCCGCGCCGGATCGACCGCGCGCCCCCGCGCGATCAACTCGCGCGCGAAGCGCATGTCGCGCCCGTTGTTGATCGTGTTCATCGCCACCGGCTTGGCCTTATCCATGTAGAAGACGGTAAAGGCTTTGTCGCCGGGGGTGCCGCGCCAGACGAGTCCGTCCCAGGATTCGGGCGCGCCGCACATCTGCAGGTTCATGTCGTATTGGTCGGTCCAGAACCACGGAATTTCACTATGGGCCGTTGTACCGCCGGCGATCACCTTGGCGACCGCCGCGGCCTGGTTCTGCGCATTCTGCCAGGCTTCGAGCCGCAACCGGCGGCCGAGCAGCGGATTGTGATGCCGTGTCACATCGCCGGCGGCGAAGATCGCCGGATCGAAGGTCCGGCCCAGCGCGTCGACGACGATGCCGTCCTCGACCGCAAGACCCGCGTCCTTTGCGATCTCGGCATTGGGCTGCGCGCCGATCCCGGCCAGCACGAAATCGGCGGGAATGCGATCGCCCGCATTGGTCACCACGCGTAGCGCATCGCCCTCGGCTTCGATGGAGGCGACGGCAATCCCGGTTCGCACATCGACCCCGTTGCGGCGGTGCAGATCGGCGACGAAGCGGCCGATTTCCGGCGCGGCGACGCGCAGCAACGGCTCGCGCTGGAATTCGAGCACCGTGACCTGGGCGCCGTGCTTGCGCGCCGCGGCGGCGGCTTCGAGACCGATGAAGCCGGCGCCGATGATGACCAGCCGCGTGCTGGCGCCGAGCTTGTCGCGCAGCGCCAATGAATCGGCGATGTCGCGCAAATAAAGCACGCGTGGGTGATCGCCGCCGGGGAGCGACAGGCGCCGCGCCCGCGCGCCCAAGGTGACGAGCAGCGCGTCATAGGCGAGGGTATCGCCGCCGGCCAGGGTAACGCGTTGCGCCTTGCGGTCGATCTCGACGGCTCTCTCGCCGAGCCGCAAGGCGATGCCGGATTCGCCGTAGAAGGCGAGGGGGCGCAGATAGGATTTCTCGACCGCGATCGAGCCGGCGAGCAACTCCTTCGAGAGCGGCGGGCGCTCGTATGGCGGATGGCTTTCCTCGCCGATCAGGGTGATCGGGCCGGCGAAGCCGCCCTGGCGCAGCGTCGCCGCGGCGACGCCGCCGGCATGGCCGGCGCCGAGAATCAGGACATGGCGGGTGTCGGCGTTCAATTCCGCTGTTCCGAATGCCTGGCGCCGATGTCAGGCTGATTTGTCGGGGGAGAAGGCCTTGTACGCCATGGTGGTGAAGGTGTCCTTGACCCCCGGCAGGCGCTGCAGGCGCTCGACGACGAAATGGCCGATATCCATCTCGTCGGCCAGATAGCATTTCATCATGAGATCGTATTGGCCCGAGACCGAGAAAACCTCGGAAACCTCGGAAACGGTCTCGACGGCATCTTCCGCCACCTTATAGGCGCGGCCGAGCTCGCATTTGACGCTGACGAAGATGGTCTTCATGGCCACCCCTTCGCCGACTTTGTAGCCGTGCTAGCTCCGACGGGCAAGAAAAGCCGGAAGGTCGTCGCCGAACCCGACGATGCGGCGGTCGTCGTCCGCCGCCGGCCGCTGTTCCTCGCGGGGCGCGGCGGGGCGATTCATGCCGTCCACGGTCACCGGGGCGAAGCGCTGCGGTGTCGGCTGGTGATTTTGGCGCGGCTGGTGCTGGCGCGGTTGCTGCGGCGGCTTCGGCCCGGATTCGGGTTGGCGCGGCTGGTCCCCGGGTCGGGTGTGCCGCGGCTGGGATTGACGGGCGGCTTGCGGCGTCGGCGGAGCCACCTTCGGCGGCGGCGGCGTATGCCGCGTCGCCGGGCCGCGGCTTCGGCCGCGTCCACGCCCACGTCCGGCGCCTTCTTCGTAGGACAGCGCGGCGGTGACGATGCCGGGGATTTCGACCGGCGGAATGGGCTTGCCGAGCAAGGTCTCGATCGCCTGGACAAAACGCCCGTCTTCGGGCGCGGCCAGCGTGAAGGCGCGGCCGACGTTTCCGGCGCGGCCGGTGCGGCCGATGCGGTGAATGTAATCCTCGGCATGGATCGGCACGTCGAAATTGAAGACATGCGACATGCCCTGGATGTCGAGGCCGCGCGCCGCGACGTCGCTGGCGACCAGAAGCCGAATCTCGCCGTTGCGGAAGCGCTCGAGCGTCTCGGTGCGCTTGGCCTGCGGCATGTCGCCGTGCAGAGCGGCGGTGTCGAGGCCGTCCTTCTTGAGCGTGCGGTTGAGCGTGTCGACGTCGCGCTTGCGGTTGCAGAAGATGATCGCGTTCTTGACGTCCTCGCTCAGGATGAGTCGGCGGAGCGCATCGCGCTTGCGGTCGGGCTCGACCACGACGATGCCCTGGATCACCAATGTCGCCGGCGAGGCTGGCGGCGCCACGCTGATTTCCTTCGGGTTCATCAGGAACGCATCGGCGAGCCGGCGGATTTCCGGCGGCATGGTGGCGGAGAAGAACAGCGTCTGGCGAATGCGCGGCAGCATGCTGACGATGCGCTCGACATCCGGGATGAAGCCCATGTCGAGCATGCGGTCGGCTTCGTCGATGACCAGGAGCTTGGTGTCGGTCAGCAGGATCTTGCCGCGCTCGAACAGATCGATGAGGCGGCCGGGCGTCGCGATCAGCACGTCGACGCCGCGGTCGAGCTTGCGCTGCTGGTCGGTGAAGCTTTCGCCGCCGATGAGTAGCGCCCAGTCGAGCTTGTGATGCTTGCCGTAGACGGTGAAGGCTTCGGCGACTTGCGCGGCGAGCTCGCGCGTCGGCTCGATGATCAAGGAGCGCGGCATCCGCGCCCGGGCTCGGCCGGAGGCCAGGATATCGATCATGGGAAGGGTGAAGGAGGCGGTCTTGCCGGTGCCGGTCTGGGCGCAACCGAGAACGTCGCGGCCCATCAACACATAAGGAATGGCCTGTTCTTGGATCGGGGTCGGCTGCTTATAGCCGGCATCTTCGACCGCCTGCAGGACCTCTGGAGAGAGGCCGAGGTCGGAAAAACTCATGTAACTCGTATGTCTTTCTGTGGATCTTTGTTGTGGGGAACACCCCTTAATTGGGGTTGTAGCCTGGAAAGTCAAATTATTTGTTAGTTTTCCTCGGTTGAGGCCGCTTTTCCGAGGTTAACTCTTCGCTTATGGTCGCCCGCATGGCCACTAAAATGCCTCTGCTGCTGCCGGGCCTGCTCTGCGATGCCGAGTTTAGATGTCCAGATCCCGGGCGAACTTGGCCTTTTCCTGAATGAAGGCATAGCGCAGCTCCGGCTTGCGGCTCATCAGGCTCTCGACCAGCTTTACCGTCTGCTTATAGCCGCGCTCGCCCTTGGGCGGCAGCGTGACGCGTAGCTACAGCCGCTTTGCCGCTTACTCGAGGAGGCCCGGCACCGGGCCCCTTAGTCAATTGTTAACCACCGAAACCTAAAGTAATTTTTCGATCCAATGAATCATTAACCATTGCGGTGCGCGGGAGATATCTCTCTGAGTACGGGCCCTCCTTCGGATGATGAACACGCATCGGGCGTGCCCGTAACCGCAGCCGGAGGCAGCGGCGGTTCGCGGCTGGCCAGGGTGCGCGAGCGCCTGCAGAAAATTGCCTTCGCCCGGCGGATCGTGATCGTGACGGTCGCCCTGTTGGCGCTGGTCCATGTCGGCAACGTCGCCCTGGTCATCCATTATTTCCACATGGTTGACGCGCGCGCGGGAGAAGCTCGAGTGGCAAGGGCAAATCTGCTGGCCGAGCATGCCGCTCGCACGCTCGGCGCGATCGACCTCTCTCTTCAAACCATCGCCGACGCGCTCAAAAGACAGCCCAACATGGGCAAGCCAACGGTATTCACGCAAATGCTGCTCGATCGGCAGGCAAAGCAGCTGCCCCAGATCCAGACGCTCGCTACCGTCGATCAGAACGGCATAACCCTCAACATTTCCGGCAAATTTCCCGCGGCGGCGATTGACGTCTCTGACCGCCCGCATTTCGCGGAGCAGAAGAAGTGGCGCGGTGTTGGATTTTATATTGGCCCCCTCTCGGTCTCGCGGCGCGACGACAGGGAGTTCTTCCCCATCAGCCGCCCGATCCTGGACAATGACGGCAATTTTCTCGGCATCGTCGCGGCGTTGATCGACCCGACCTACTTCTCGGGCTTTTACGGGCCCACGGGCCAGGCGGCGGGCGAAACCGCCCTGCTCGAGCGCACCGACGGCACGGCTCTCGCCGGCCTCAATTCTTACGGCCGTGAGATCGGGAGCACCAATACCAACGGCGACCAGATTCTCGCGCACCCGAACAAGCGAAACAGGGCGGTCGCGGAAGTGCCGGGCTATCCGTTGCGCGTCGTCGTCGCGGGCATGCCCACCTGGACGACGCCGCAATTCACCACCTTCGTCGCCACCGATGTCGCCCTGATCGCCACAATGACCTTGATCGCCTTGTTCCTTGCCGCCGCCGCCGCGCGCGAGGCAAGCGTGGTGGCCCGAGCCATTGCGGCACGCGAGACGGCCGAAACCCGGCTGCTCGACGCGATCGAGAGCGCACCCGCCGGATTTGCGCTTTTCGATCGTGATGACCGGCTGGTCTTGTCGAACTCGCTCTTCCGCTCGTTCTTCAGTCAGGTCGGCCATGAGATCGCGCCCGGCAATCCGTTCGAGGACATATTCCGCGCGGGCGTCGCGAATCGGGTCTATGCCGACACCGACACCGACACCGACGAGGCGGAGTACGTGTCCCGGCGAATGGAACGACACCCGAAAGCAGGCGAGGAACTCCTGCAGAAGCTGGAGGACGGCCGTTGGCTTATGACGCGCGAGCGGCGCACCAACGAAGGCGGAATCGTCTGCTTCTATTCCGACATCACGCCGCTCAAGGAAAAAGAGGAAGCGCTGGTGATCGCTCGCGAGCGCGCCGAGCAGGCCGACCGCACCAAGAGCGCCTTCCTGGCAAATATGAGTCACGAACTGCGCACACCGCTCAACGCCATCATCGGATTTTCGGAAATGATCGAGCGGGCATTGGTCGGGCCGATCTCGGCGAAATACCGGCAATACGGCGAAATCATCCATGGCAGCGGCCAGCATCTTCTCGCCATTATCGGCGACATCCTCGACATCGCGAAGCTGCAGGCCGGCAAGACGGAGCTGAATCTCGAGGCGATGGACATCGCCCACGCCATCGACGAGGCAATTCAGATCGTCTCCAAGAGAGCGGCCGACGGAAAGATCGCCATACGCGCCGACATCGCGGTCGGACTGCCGCGGGTCGAAGCCGATCCCATCCGCCTGCGGCAGATCCTTCTGAACTTGCTGTCGAATGCCGTCAAGTTCACGCCCGAGAATGGAAAGGTCTCGGTCACCGCGTGCGCGGTAGCGGGAAGCGTCGACATCGCGGTCACCGACACCGGTATCGGCATGGCGCCAGAGCAAATCCTTCTGGCGATGGAGCCCTTCACACAGATTACGAACCGGTTGAACCAGCACCGTGAGGGAACGGGGCTCGGCCTGCCGATTACGAAGAAGCTGGTCGAGCTGCATGGCGGCTCGATCGATCTGGCGAGCGCCCTAAACCAAGGAACGACGGTCACCATTCATCTTCCTCTGAGCGTAGCCGGTCGGCACGCGCCGCGCGAGCGGTTGGCGAGCGGCACGGGCTGACGCAAACGGCGAAAGGACGATCATGATCAAATACGCCAGACTTCTTTTCCTGGCCTCGCTTCTCTCCACGGCTCCTTTTGCGGCTCTTGCCGCCGAGCCGATCGAGATCGGCGCCATCGGGCCGTTCACGGGCGGCTCCGCGCCGATGGGCGTCGACATGCTGTACGGCATGAAATTGGCCGTGAAGGATATCAACGCCGCGGGCGGCGTTCTCGGTCGGCCCATCGTCCTGGCCGAGCGCAATGACCAAGCCAACAACGATCGCGGCGCCAAGATCGGCGAAGAGCTTACCGAGCAACACCGCGTCGTCGCCGCGGTCGGTTTCGTCAATACCGGCGTGACGCTTGCCGCCGCGCCGTACTTTCAGGAGGCGCGCATACCGCTGATCGTTGCCGTTTCGACCGGCAGCCTCATCACCAAGCTGTTCGCACCGCCTGAATACCGCGAGAATTACATCTTCCGCATGTCGGCGAGCACAGCGATCGAGGTAGCGACGATCGCCAATCAGGTCGTGTCGCAGGGCTATAAGAAGGTCGTGCTCCTCGCCGACACCACGGCCTACGGTCAGGTGGGGCGCCAGGATCTGTTGGTGGCCCTCGCCAAGCGGGGAATCACGCCGGTCGCCAACGAGAAATTCAACCTAGGCGACGCCGACATGACCGAGCAGTTGACCCGTGCCCGCGCTGCCGGCGCGGACGTTATCCTCACCTATGGCATCGGCCCGGAGCTGGCGCAGATCGCCAACGACCGCGAGAAACTGGGCTGGCCGGTGCCGATCATCGGCAGCTGGACGCTGTCGATGTCCAATTTCATCGACGGCGCAGGAAAGAACGGTGAAGGGACGATCATGCCGCAAACCTTCATCGAGACCGGCGACACGCCGAGGCGCGCGGAATTCATCCACAAGTTTCATGCCGCCTACAACGTGACGCGGATGAACTCCCCGCCAGCGGCGGCGCAGGGCTACGATGCGGTCTATGTGCTGGCCGCAGCGATCACGCAGGCAGGCTCGATCGATGGATCGAAAATCCGCGAGGCTCTGAACCATCTACAGAAGCCGATCGAGGGCGTGGTCACCACTTACGATCACCCCTTCAGTCCCGAGAACCATGAGGCCATCGCCATCACGGAAATCGTCATGGGCGTGGTGAAGGACGGGCGGGTGGTACGTCTCCCCGTGCAAAGCGCCGCCAAGATTACGACGGAGTGACGGCCCGCGGCTCATCATCCTGCGGGGATGCAAAGCCTGATCTCGGATGCCGTTTTTGGAAGGGACAACTGGCGGCGGCGCCGCCTTACACGTCCAGGTCGCGCGCGAATTTGGCCTTTTCCTGGATGAAGGCATAACGCAGCTCCGGCTTGCGGCCCATCAGGCTCTCGACCAGCTTTACCGTCTGCTTGTAGCCGCGCTCGCCCTTGGGCGGCAGCGTCACGCGCAGCAGCAGGCGCTTGGCCGGGTCCATCGTCGTGTCGCGCAGGAAGCGCGCCGGCATTTCGCCGAGGCCCTTGAACCGGCTGATCTCGATCTTGGTCTTGCTCTTGGCGAGGATCGTCTTCATCAGCTTGTCCTTGTCGGCGTCGTCGCGCGCATAGACGGTGATGTCGCCCTGCTGCAGCCGGTAGAGCGGCGGCACGGCGAGGAACAGCCTTCCGGTCTCGACCAGCGCCGCCATCTCGCGGAAGAAGAACGTCATCAGCAGCGAGGCGATATGCGCGCCGTCGACATCGGCGTCGGTCATGATGATGACGCGCTCGTAGCGCAGCTTCTCGGCCTGGAAGCGGTCGCCGGTGCCGCAGCCGAGCGCGAGAGTAAGGTCCGATAGTTCCTGGTTCTGCCGCAGCCGCTCGGCCCCGGCCGAGGCGACGTTGAGGATCTTGCCGCGCAGCGGCAGGATCGCCTGCGTCTCGCGCTCGCGCGCCTGCTTGGCCGAGCCGCCGGCGCTGTCGCCCTCGACGATGAAGATCTCGGTGCCGCCCGGCGACGAGCGCGAGCAATCGGTCAGCTTGCCCGGCAGGCGCAGCTTTCGGGTGGCGCTCTTGCGGTCGAGCTCCTTTTCCTGGCGCCGGCGCAGTCGGTCCTCGGCGCGTTCGACGATGGTGTCGAGCAGCGCCCGCGCCCCGGCCGGATCGTCCGACAGCCAATGGTCGAAATGGTCCTTCAGCGCGGTCTCGACCAGGCGCTGCGCCTCGGGCGACGACAGTCGCTCCTTGGTTTGGCCCTGAAACTGCGGATTGCGCAGGAAGAGCGAAAGGATGACGACGGCGCCGTTGGCCGCATCCTCGCCGGTGACCTGCGCAGCACGGCGGTTGTTCGACAATTCGCCATAGGCCTTGAGGCCGCGCGTCAGCGCCGCGCGCATGCCTTGCTCGTGCGTGCCGCCTTCCGGCGTCGGCACCGTGTTGCAATAGGTCGCGCTGGCGCCGTCGCCGTCCTCGGGCCAGGCGATCGCCCATTCGACGCGGCCGTCGCCGCCGAGCTCGGCCTCGCCGGCGAAGGGGCGCGGCGTCACCGTCTCGCGCTCGCCGAGCTCCGCGCCGAGGTAATCGGACAATCCGCCGGGAAAATGCAGCTTGGCTTCCTGCGGCACGTCCTCCGGCCGCGGAATCTTCGGATCGCACCACCAGCGGATCTCGACGCCGCGGAAGAGATAGGTCTTCGCCTTCGCCAGCCGGTAGATGTTGGCGGGGCGGAAATGCGCCTCCTTGCCGAAAATCTCCGGGTCCGGGTGGAAGCGCACCAGCGTGCCGCGTCGGTTGGCGGTGCCGCCGCTCGATTTGAGCTTCGTCTTGGGCTTGCCGCGGCTGTATTCCTGAATCCACACCTTGCGGTCGCGCGCGACCTCGACGGTCAGCTTGTCGGACAGCGCGTTGACCACGGAAATGCCGACGCCGTGCAAACCGCCGGAGGTCTTATAGGCGTTGCCGCCGAACTTGCCGCCGGAATGCAGCATGGTCAGAATCACTTCGAGCGCCGATTTGGTGCGGAACTTCGGGTGCGGATCGACCGGAATGCCGCGCCCGTTGTCGCCGACGGCGCAGCTGCCGTCGGCATGCAGCTCGATCTCGATGCGGCTGGCATGGCCGGCGACCGCCTCGTCCATGGCGTTGTCGAGCGCCTCGGAGACAAGGTGATGCATCGCGCGCTCGTCGGTGCCGCCGATATACATGCCGGGCCGGCGGCGTACCGGCTCGAGCCCCTCGAGAACCTCGATGTCCTTCGCGGAATAGCCGGCGCCGCGCTTGGCGGGCGCGTTCTCGAACAGATCGGGTGCTGCGCGCGGCTTCGGCTTGCGGATGGTCGCTGGCATTCTCACGCCGGAAAGCGGAAAGGATTCGGCGGCGATCACAACACCGCACGCCGCGCAACGCAAGCCTCCCCGCGAGTCGGAGATCGTTCTGGCCGCGCGGGCAGCGATGCGCAAAAATGCCGGCAGAGATCGGAGAGGGATCATGGCCGCACCATCCGACAGCGAATCGCCGCCGCGGGCCGAGCCGGCGCTGCGCGCCATCGCCATGCCGGCCGATTCGAACGCGCGCGGCGATATCTTCGGCGGCTGGCTTTTATCGCAGATGGATCTGGCCGGCGGCTCGGCGGCGATGCGGCGCGCCAAGGGCCGCGTCGCCACCATCGCCATCGCCTCGATGACGTTTCATCGGCCGGTGTTCATCGGCGACGAGGTGAGCTGCTATGCCGAGGTCATCAAGGTCGGCCGCACCTCGCTGACGGTGAAGATCGAAAGCTGGGTCCGCCGCTTCGCCAGCGAGGAGATCGCCAAGGTCACCGAGGGCGTCTTCACCTATGTGGCGATCGACGCCGAGCGCAAGGCGCGGCCCGTGCCGGCCGCCTAATCTGAAAAATTCTTAACCCTGCGTTCGGTCACAGTGATCTCACAGTGTGACCGGGTTTGGTCACTTGCCCGCGCCAATTCGGATGCCCATCGTTGGTTATCAACAACAGAGGAGGCTCCGATGGCTGGCACGTACGACAAGGTGAAGGGCTCCGTGAAGGAGAACATCGGCAAGGCGACC
Source organism: Allostellaceae bacterium (assembly GCA_035648735.1). Classification (GTDB taxonomy): domain Bacteria; phylum Pseudomonadota; class Alphaproteobacteria; order ATCC43930; family CGMCC-115725; genus REEB95. The sequence goes on along the minus strand of DASRKX010000081.1, from coordinate 40,703 downwards.
GGCGACAAGAAGACCGAGGCCGAAGGCAAATTCGACAAGGCCAAGGGCTATGCCAAGGACGCCGCGCACGACCTCAAGCAGCACATCAAGGAAGGCGCGGACCGCTAACCGCCGCGCGACACGATGAAGAAGAAAGGGCCGCTCGTCCCCGGAGCGGCCCTTTTTCATGTCTTATAGGGTTGTGGCGGCACCTCGACCGGCGGCGGCGGAATGGGCGGTGGCGGCTCCTCGATCGGCGGCGGCACTTCGGGATCGCGCGTCGGCGTCGGCGGATTGCCCGGCGGCTTGGGCTTGCCCGGCTGCTGCGCCCGAATCGGCATAAGGCTCCTCATGCGATCATAACGACGGGCGGCGCCGGCCGTTCCCCCGGTTCCCGGCAGCCGGTCGGCGCGGCCGGGTGCTCAGTGGGATTTGAAGATGCCCTTCGGGATCATGGCGTGGATGCCTTTGACGCCGTCGACGTTCTGCGTCACCTCGAAATCGATGGCGACGCTGGCGAGGGCATAGGCATCGGCCGGATCGAGATCGTGTTCCTCGCTGAGGAACTTGACGGTCTCGCGCACGGCGATGCGCAGCGCCTCGTCCAGAGTCTCGTGCAGGCCCATGGTGATCCAGTGCGTCTTGGTCTCGGCGCGGGGCAGCGTCCAGAATTTCCGCTTGAGCAGCTCGAAGCGGAAGGTGCCGGTGAGCGAGGTCTCGATTGCCGTCAGATTGACCTCGCCGTCGCCCTGCGCGGCGTGGCCGTCGCCGGTCATGAACAAGGCGCCGGGGACGTGCACCGGCAAATAGAGCGTCGAGCCGGCGGTGAGTTCGTTGAGATCGATGTTGCCGCCATAGGGTCCCGGCGGCGCCGAGTTGAGCTTGCCGAGGGTCAGCGCCGGGCCCGTCGCCATGATGCCGAAGAACGGCCGCAGCGGAATCTCGATGCCCAGCGCGAAATGGCAGATGCCACGCTTCAGGTCGAAGGGAATGACGATGCTGCGGTTGAGATTGAACTCGACGGGCAGGGTGCCCTTGCCCATGCGCGAACTGTTGACGCCATAGGGCACGCGCGGCACCGCCTTGATCACATGCACCGCGAGCACATCGCCCGGCTCGGCGCCTTCGATGAAGATCGGCGACGAGACGACATGCGGGCCGGCGCCGGAATGCTGCACCTTGGCGTAGATCGCCGCCGCGTCGGCCAAAACCGCCGCCTTGGGAATGCCGAAACGCTTGAAGAAGCCGACCGGATCGCCCTGATCCTCAAGCAGGCCTTCATGCGACACGGTGTCGATGGTGACGACGGATCCGGGCTTGACGCGCAGCACCGGCTCGGCCGCGCTCCACAGATAGCCCCAATGCACCGTCTCCGGTCCGGAGGCGACATGAAAGGCATTGGCCCCGGTCTGCTTGACCAGCCCCGCTTTGCGCGCGCGCTTTTCCAGCGCGTCCGAGGCATTGCCGATAGCGGATGTGGGCTTGGTGTGAATCGCTGAAGCGCCGTCGCCCGCGAACAGTTCGCGGATGGCGCGCGATTTCAATCCCTGATTCAGAAATTGGCGCTCCTCGGGCCCGATCAGCTCGAGCCGCGCCAGCTCACCGATGAATTGCTCGTAGGGTCCGCGCTTCGAGCCGGACGGCACGTTCCCGTGCGGCTTGGTGCGATTTTTCTTCGACGGCGGCATCGGGCTCCCCCGGACGGATCAAGGCCGGCGGGGTTGCCCGCGCCGGCCTTGCCGTTATAGCCCAATCTCAGCCGGCGCGCAGATGCCGTTGCCGCATCGGCCGCAGCACGGCAATGGCGAGCAGCGCCGTCAGCGCGTCGAGACAGGCGACGACGATAAACACCGCCGTCCAGCTGCCGGTCGCCTGCTTGAGCAACGCCGCCGCCGGGCCGCCGAAGATCGCGCCGACGCCCTGGGCGATGTAGAGGAAGCCGTAATTGGTCGCGGCAAATTTCGGCCCGAAGGTGTCGGTCAGGGTCGAGGGGAACAGCGAAAAGATCTCGCCCCAGCCGAAGAAGACGAGCCCCGTCAGCACGACGAACATCGCCGGCTGATCGATGAAGGCGAAGAGGACGAGGATGGCAACCGCTTCCAGCGAGAAGGCCAGCGCCATCGTCGCCTCGCGGCCGATATGGTCCGATACCCAGCCGAAGAACGGACGGGTCAGGCCATTGGTGAAGCGCGACAGCGTCAGCGACAGCGGCAGCGCCGCCATGCCCATCACCAGCACGTCGGCGACCTTGAACTCCTTCGCGAAGGGCCCGACGTTCGAGACCACCATCAAGCCGCTGGTCGACATCATCGTCATCATGACGAAGAGCAGATAGAAGACCGGGCTTTTCAGCATTTCGCGCGGCGCATAGCTGCGCTTCGATTGTAGCTCGAGCTTCTGGACGGCGGGATTGTAGCCGGCCGGCCGAAAATCCAGGGGCGGCGTCTTCATGCCCTGCGCCGCGAGCACGCCGACGACCGCCTGGATCGCGCCCCAGACGAGAAGCGTGTGCGCATAGCCCGAGCTCTTGATCATGCTGTCGATCGGAAAGCTGGTGAAGATGGCGCCGAAGCCATAGCCCGCCGCCGCGAGGCCGGTCGCCAATCCGCGGCGATCGGGGAACCAGCGCACCATCAAGCCGATGATGCCGACATAGATGATGCCGGTGCCGAAACCGCCGATGATCCCGTAGGTGAGGTAGAGCGCCCAGATGTTGGTCACCATCGAGGCCAGGATCCAGCTGCCGCCGGCCATGATCGCGCCGACCGAAATCAACAGGCGCGGCCCGAAGCGGTCAACCAGATAGGCCTGGAAGGGAGAGAAGAAGGTCTGCAGCACGATGAGCAGGGAGAACGTCACCTGGATCTCGGCCAGCGTCGTGCCCATGGCCTGGTTCAACGGCCCGGTGAACAGCGTCCAGACATATTGCGGGCTGGAGATCGCCATCATGGCGATCAGCCCCAGGACGAGCTGGAGCCAGCGATTGGTCGATGTGGATGCGACGCTCATGGCCTTGTTCCCCCCTGGTGTTTATCGCCCCGGGTTTTATCGCCCCGGGTTTGTCGATTGAAGCGCAAACCCCCGCCGGGTGTCCAGCGGGGGCTTGTTTTTAGTCTCGTCGGACGATCCGGCGATCAGACGCTGTAGTACATCTCGAATTCGATCGGATGCGGCGTGTGCTCGAGCTTGTAGATCTCCTCGAATTTGAGGTCGATATAGGAGTCGATGAAGTCCTTGGTGAAGACGTCGCCCTTGGTGAGGAAGCCGTGGTCCTTCCGCAGGCTTTCCATCGCCTCGCGCAACGAGCCGCACACCGTCGGCACGCCCTTCAATTCTTCCGGCGGCAGGTCATAGAGGTTCTTGTCCATCGCCTCGCCGGGATGGATGCGGTTCTGCACGCCGTCGATGCCGGCCATCAGCATCGCCGCGAATCCGAGATAGGGATTCGCCGCCGGATCGGGAAAGCGGCACTCGACGCGCTTCGCCTTCGGGCTGGAGACGATGGGGATGCGGCACGAGGCCGAGCGGTTGCGCGCCGAATAGGCCAGCAGCACCGGCGCCTCGAAGCCCGGGATTAGCCGCTTATAGCTGTTGGTCGTCGGGTTGGTGAAGGCGTTGATCGCCTTGGCGTGCTTGATGAGGCCGCCGATATAGTGCAGCGCGAAATCCGACAGATCGGCATAGCCCGAGCCGGCAAAGAGCGGCTTGTCGCCTTTCCACACCGATTGATGGACGTGCATGCCCGAGCCGTTGTCGCCCTTGATCGGCTTCGGCATGAAGGTCGCCGTCTTGCCGTATTGGTTGGCGACCTGCAGCACGACGTATTTGTAAATCTGCATGTTGTCGGCGGTGCGCACCAGGGTGTCGAATTCGAAGCCCAGCTCGTGTTGCGCCGGGGCGACCTCGTGGTGGTGCTTTTCGACCTTGAGGCCCATCTCGGCCATGATCGAAAGCATCTCGGAGCGCAGATCGTAGGTGCTGTCGACCGGCGCCACCGGAAAATAGCCGCCCTTGATCGGCGGGCGGTGACCCATGTTGCCGTCCGGCAGCTTGCGGTCGCTGTAATAAGGACCCTCCTCGCTGTCGACGGTGTACATCTGCGTTTCCATCGACGATTTGTAGCGCACGTCGTCGAACACGAAGAACTCGGCCTCGGGGCCGAAAAACGCCTTGTCGCCGATGCCGGAGGAGGCGAGATATTTTTCCGCCTTCTTGGCGATCGAGCGCGGGTCGCGCCCATAGGGCTGGCCCGACAGGGGCTCATGCGCGTCGCAGAACAGGACGATCGTCGTCTGCGCCGCGAAGGGGTCGAGCACGGCGGTGCTGTAATCGGGCACCAGCATCATGTCGCTTTCGTTGATCACCTTCCAGCCGGCGATCGACGAGCCGTCGAACATGACGCCGCCCTTCATGAAGTCGGCGCTGATGGCTTGCACGTGATAGGTCAGATGCTGCCACTTGCCGCGTGGATCGGTGAACCGGAAGTCGACGTATTTCGCGTCGTGCTCCTTGATCATGTCCATGACTTTATTGGCGTCGGCCATCGGATCTCAGTCTCCCCTCATTGGAATTTCTTGGGCGTGATCGCCCCCGGCACAAATGCGCTCGCCAGCCTAATCGAGCGCAGGCCGGCGCACTAGATTTTTAGAATCTTCAGATTGCGTCCTTGCCCTTTTCGCCGGTACGGATGCGGATCGCTTCCTCGACCGAGGTGACGAAGATCTTGCCGTCGCCGATCCGGCCGGTATGGGCCGCGTGCTGGATCGCCTCGATGGCGCGCGCCACCAAGCCGTCATCCATGACGACTTCGAGCTTCACCTTGGGCAGGAAATCCACCACGTATTCGGCGCCGCGGTAGAGTTCGGTATGGCCCTTCTGCCGGCCGAAGCCCTTTGCCTCGGTCACGGTGATGCCCTGAATACCGACCCCGTGCAGCGCCTCTTTCACTTCGTCGAGCTTGAAGGGCTTGATGATGGCTTCGATCTTTTTCATGGGACTCCCGCCTCTCTTGTCTTGCGATCACGGCGATTTTCGGCGCCAGTCGCCGCCCGCCTCCCGCTACCTTGGCTAAAGCACGACGCGTGCCACGGGTGTTCCTATCGCCCGTACTGTGGATAAATCGTCCAAATACCATCTTCGCATAAAAAATCGGCAGCAATGCCTAGTTTTTAGCCGGACGCCGGGCGCCAGATTCAATGGGGCGGTCATTCACCCCGTCGAGCCAAGTGCCGATGCGGGCCATCGCCGTTTCGATGGCCTCGCGGCTCGCGGCATAGGAAAAGCGCAGATAGCCCTCGCCGAAGGCGCCGAAGCTGGTGCCGGCGATGGTGGCAATCCCGGCCTCGTCGAGCAGGCGGGTCTCCAGCTCTTTCGCCGACAGGCCAGTGCCGGCGATGTTCGGGAAGGCATAGAAGGCGCCCCCCGGCATGGCGCAGCGCATGCCGGGCAGGGCCTGGAGCGCCGCGACGATGACGCCGCGCCGCTCGTCGAAGGCCTTGACCATGCGGGCCAATTCGTCGCGCGGTCCTTCGAGCGCGGCGATCCCGGCGAACTGCGCCGCCGCGTTGACGCAGGAATGGCAATTGATGGCGAGTCGTTCGGCGGCGGCGAACAAATCCTTCGGCCAGACGCCATAGCCCATGCGCCAGCCGGTCATTGCGTAGGTTTTGCTCCAGCCGTCGAGCAGGATGACGCGCTCGCGCAGCGCCGGATAGCTCAACAGGCTGACATGCTTGGCACCGTCGTAGAGGATTTCGCCGTAAATCTCGTCGCTCAGGATGGCGATCCGCGGCCAGCGTTCGAGCCCCGCCGTCAGCCGGTCGAGCTCGACCTTCGGCACCACCCCGCCGGTCGGATTGGCCGGGCTGTTGAGGATGATGAGGCGCGTCCTGTCGTTAAGCTTCGCCAGCACTTCATCGGCGCTAAAGGAGAAGCCCTTCGCCTCATGGAGCTCGATCGGCACCGGCACGGCGCCGGAGAAGCGGATGACGCTCTCATAGATCGGGAAGCCGGGATTGGGATAGAGAATTTCGGCACCGGGCTCGCCGAACATCAGCATGGCGAAGAACATCGTCACCTTGCCGCCCGGCACCACCAGCACCTGGGCCGGCGAAACCGCGACGCCGTGGCGCCGGTGCAAATCGGCCGCCACGGCCTCGCGCAATTTCAGGATGCCGTTGGCCGGCGTGTAGCCGTGATGGCCGTCGGCCAGCGCCTTGCGGCCGGCCTCGACGATATGTGCCGGCGTCGGGAAGTCGGGCTGGCCGATGCCGAGATTGATGATCGAGCGACCGGCGGCTGCGAGCGCGTTGGCGCGGGCGAGCACTTCGAAGGCGCTTTCGGTTCCGAGCAGCGCCATGCGCTGCGCCAGGGCAAGCGGGGAGGACATGCCGGCATTCTAGCGACCGCCGGCCGGCGGCGGAATGCGTTAGACGGGCTCGGCGAGTTTGATCGCCGCCTGCGCGCGCGTCGCGTGATGCGCCTCGGTCAGCAAGGCGAGGATGAGAAGGAGCGCCAAGGCGCCGCCGAGGCCGAGCCAGGGGAGCGGCAGCCACAATCCGGTTTTCACCTCAATGAGCCGGATCAGCCCGAGCGCCAGGAACAGGGGCCAACGCCGCTGCGCATGCGCGTAAAGACGCAGCCGCGCCGCGCGTCGGTGATAGGTATCGGAAAAGGGCAGGGCCATCTTGTCTCCCGGTAGGCGGATTGCGGACCGCCCTTGCCCCGGAATATTCTAAAATTACTTGTGATCGTCAAATGAATTCGCCGCTTGTCGGTAAGTATTACACAACAGCCTTAATAAAACTCGCCATAGAGTTAATGAAACCGGCGGCTCCTTTGGTAAACGGGCCCGATCTCGGTCGGGCCTGCTTTCATTGCGGGAATCGGGAAGAGAATGGGGCGAGTGACCGGAATCGAACCGGCGACATCCAGAATCACAATCTGGCGCTCTAACCAACTGAGCTACACCCGCCGCCGAGGCTGCAAGTACCGCTCCAGGCCGCAACCGTCAAGCGACCTTCGCCCGGCTTTCGCCGGCCCACCCCGCCGGTCTAGGCTGCGACATGCGGCCCAACGATAATGCCCTGCTGACGCCGGCGGCGATGGCGGATGCCGACCGCGCGGCGATCGCCGGCGGGATATCCGGCAGCGCGCTGATGGACAACGCCGGCCGCGCTGTCGCCGAAGCGGCGATGCGGCGCTGGGCGCCGTGTCCGGTCGCCGTGCTGTGCGGCCCCGGCAATAACGGCGGCGACGGCTTCGCCGCCGCGCGGCACCTCGCCGCTGCCGGTTGGACGGTGCGATTGGGATTGCTCGACGCGCGCGACCGGCTCGCCGGCGATGCCAAGGAACACGCCGCGCGCTGGGCGGGCACGGTCGAAGCGCTATCGCCCAAGCTCCTCGACGGCGCCGGGTTGGCGATCGATGCGATTTTCGGCGCCGGTATTGCGCGGCCGGTCGAGGGCGCGGCGCGGGCGACGATCGAGGCCCTGGCGCAAAGCGGCGTGCCGAGCCTGGCGGTCGACGTGCCGAGCGGCCTCGACGGCGCCACCGGCGATGTGCGGGGGGCGGCCGCGCCGGCGGCGATGACCGTGACCTTCTTTCGCAAGAAGCCGGGGCATCTGCTGTTTCCCGGCCGCGCGTTGTGCGGCGATCTCGTGCTTGCCGATATCGGCATTCCGGCCGGCGTGCTCGATGCGTTGGCACCGGCGATCTTCGAGAACGGGCCGCCGCTCTGGCTCGCGGCGCTGCCGGTGCCATCGCCGACCGGCCACAAATACAACCGCGGCGACGCCGTCGTGCTCGGCGGCGCCGAGATGACGGGCGCGGCGCGGCTCGGCGCGCGGGCGGCGCAGCGCGTCGGCGCCGGGCTGGTCACGGTCGCCGCACCCGCCAAGGCGGCGCCGATCTACGCGACCGCGCTCGAAAGCGTCATCGTGCGCGCGCTGGCGAAGCCGGGGGATTTCGCGGCCTTCATCAAGGACAAGCGCAAGAACGCGCTGCTGCTCGGTCCGGGCGGCGGCGTCGGCGCGGCGTTGCGCCGCCATGTGCGCGAGGCGCTGGCGACCAGGCGCGCCGTGGTGCTCGACGCCGACGCCATCACCGTCTTTGCCGACGAACCGAAGGCGCTGTTCAAGGCCTTGGCCGGCGCCGCGGCGGTGCTGACGCCGCATGAGGGCGAATTCGCGCGGCTCTTCGTACTCAAGGGCGACAAGCTGACGCGGGCCCGCGCCGCCGCGCGGCAGGCGCAAGCGGTCGTCCTGCTCAAGGGCAACGACACGGTGATCGCCGCGCCCGACGGCCGCGCCGCCATCAACGCCAACGCGCCCGCCGATTTGGCGACGGCCGGCGCGGGCGACGTGCTGGCGGGATTGGTGCTGGGGCTCCTGGCCCAGGGTGTCGAGCCCTTCGCGGCTGCCTGCATTGCCGCCTGGCTGCACGGCGAGTCGGCGCGCGAATTCGGGCCCGGCCTCATCGCCGAGGATCTGATCGACGGCCTGCCGCGAGTCCTGCGCCGGTTGCGCGCGATGCGAAGTGTGCTTGCGAATGACATTGCCGCGCTATAATCCGGCCGGATGAGCGAGCGCATCAGTCTTCTCGACCGTACCCTCAATTCGCTGAAAGGCGCTTGGCGTGACATCGCCGCCTCGGCGCGGGACGCGCTGAGCGGTCAGCCCAAGCCCGAGCTATCGCGCGAGGACGCCGAACATGTGCGCCGCCAGCTCCGCGACTGCCTCGAGAGCAAGGGCGGCGAGGTTTCGGCGCGCGCCCGCGCCGCCGATCTCGGCCGGACCTATCTCGCGCTCAACGCGACCGGCCGCGAGCGCTTCCTGCGCCTGCTGGCGGCGGAATTCGACATCGACCATGACGAAGTGGCGCGCATCGCGCAGCGCCTCGCCGGCGAGGCCGACGATTTCGAGCGCCACAAGCTCGAGCGCGCGCTGCGCGCGGCGCTGGAGCCGCCGCGCATCACGCTGCTGACCCAATTCAACGCGCTGCCCGAGGGCGTCAAGTTCCTGGTCGATATGCGCGCCGAGCTTCTGCACCTGTCGCGCCACGACGAAGAGCTCGCGGCGCTCGAGCACGACCTCAAGCTGCTGCTGGCGGGTTGGTTCGATATCGGCTTTCTCGAAGTGCGGCGCATCACCTGGGAATCGCCGGCGGCGCTGCTCGAGAAGCTGATGGGCTACGAAGCGGTGCACGAGATCCGGAGCTGGAACGATTTGAAGAACCGGCTCGAGGCCGACCGCCGCTGCTTCGCCTATTTCCATCCGCGCATGCCGCAGGAGCCGCTCATCTTCGTCGAGGTGGCGCTGACCGAGGGGATCGCCGACAACGTGCAGTCGCTGCTCGACGAGACCGCGCCGATCGGCGATCCGGCCGAGGCCGACACGGCGATCTTCTATTCGATCTCGAACTGCCAGCGCGGCTTGTGGGGCATCAGCTTCGGCGACTTTTTGATCAAGCGCGTCGTCGACATGCTCGCCGCCGAGCTGCCGCATTTGAAGATCTACGCGACGCTCTCGCCGATCCCCGGATTTCACGCCTGGCTCGACAAGCGCATGGCCGAGGAGGGCGACGATCTGCTCGAGCCGGAAGAGCGCGCCGCCATCGATACCCAGGCGCTCAGCCGCGGCCTCGCCGGCCTCGCCGACATCCTGGCGCAGCCGAACTGGTCGGAGGATGCGCCGCTGGCGCGCGCGCTCAAGGACCCCATGGTGCGCCTCTGCGCGCGCTACCTGCTGACGGAAAGGACGCCTGCCGGACGGGCGCTCGACCCCGTCGCGCATTTCCATCTGAGCAACGGCGCGCGTATCGAGCGCATCGATTGGCGCGGCGATACCTCTGCCAAGGGAATGCAACAATCCTATGAGATGATGGTCAACTATCTCTACCGCTTGGCCGACATCGGGCAGAACCATGAGGCATATACCGGCGAGGGAAGAATCACCGCCGCGCCCGTCGTTTCGCGGTTGATAAAAATCAAATAGCTCTCCAAACCTGTTGACTTTAGAACAAAAATGCAGTTTTTCTTGAATGGTTAATATCCCCAGTTTGTTGTGGATGACTGTCCGGTCACAAGGACGGCATCACCGGGGAGCGCGATGGGGGATCATGCAAAAATCAAGGTTCAGCTTTTGGCAAAATCGGCGTGAACCCGTCGTGGTGACGCCAGGCAGCCGCTTTTGCCGCCGCCGCCGCGACAAGGTCATGGAAACCGCCACCGTCATGGATTTGCGACCCGATCCGCTTGGCATTACGCACGTCCATTTTGCCCTCACCTTCGAGGAACAGGCGATCGGCCGGGTCGAGGGCGGCAAGCGGATCCTCGCGCTCGAATCCTTCGTCGAAGCCTATCACCAGCGCCTAGCTTGAAATACGGTGCCTGAAGCGCTTTCGCCGGGGACGGCGGGCGTGTCGCGGCGAACGGCGAACCGCGAATAAACCGTTCCACCTGTTCCCCCTGCGGAATCCCTATGCTAGAACGGCCCCTTCGCCGAGGGGCGGGCACGTCCGGGGGCGGGCGTGGCGGAATTGGCAGACGCACTCGGTTTAGGTCCGAGCGACGCAAGTCGTGGGGGTTCGAATCCCTCCGCCCGCACCACCCCAATTTCATGAACAGCGCAAGGCTCGCATAGTCATCCCATGCAGGTAAGAGAAGTAAGCGCCGACGGGCTGAAGCACGAATTCACCGTCACCGTCGAAGCCAACGAGATCGAGCGCAAGATCGCCGATCGCCTGACCGAGATCGGCCGTCAGGTCCGCCTGCCGGGCTTCCGGCCGGGCAAGGCGCCGATCGCCGTCTTGAAGAAACGCTATGGCCCATCGGTCATGGGCGAGGTCGTCGAGCGCGCGGTCAATGACAGCACCAATGCCGCGATCCGCGAGCGCAATTTGCGGCCGGCGTTGCAGCCCAAGATCGAGATCACGTCCTTCAACGAGGGCAAGGATCTGGAATACAAGTTCGCCGTCGAGGTGCTGCCCGAGATCGGCCCGGTCGAGTTCTCGACCATCGCGCTTGAGCGCTGGAAGCCCGAAATCGCCGATGCCGAGATCGACAAGGCGCTGGAGCGCATTGCCCAGCAGCAGCGCAAGAACGAGAAGGTCGAGCGCCCGGCCGAGAAGGGTGACGGCATTCTCATCGACTATAAGGGCACGATCGACGGCGTGGCCTTCGCCGGCGGCGCCGCCGACAATTATTCGCTCGAGCTCGGTTCGGGCAACTTCGTGCCGGGGTTCGAGGATCAACTCGTGGGATCGAGCGCCGGGGATTCGCGGATCGTGAAACTGACCTTCCCGGCCGATTATTACGTCGCCGAGCTCGCCGGCAAGCCGGCCGAATTCGCCGTCACAATCCGCGAAGTGCGCAAGATCGAGGCGCAGCCGATCGACGAATCGCTGGCCACGGCCGTCGGCATGGAAAACCTGGCGGAGCTGCGCAAGGTCGTGCACGAGCGCATCGCGCGCGAATATGGCGGCGTGTCGCGGCAGAAGCTGAAACGCGAGCTGCTCGACGCGCTGGCCGCCCGCTTCACCTTTGCCGTGCCGCCGGGCATGGTCGACATCGAATTCGAGCAGCTCTGGCGCGAGATCGAGGCCGAACGTCAGCGCGCCAAGGACGCCGGCGAGAAGGATGCCGACGACGGCAAAAGCGACGACGCGCTCAAATCCGAGTACCGGAGCCTGGCGGAGCGCCGCGTTCGGCTTGGCCTGCTCTTGAATGAGGTCGGCCGCGCCAACAATCTCGTGATCACGGGCGAGGAGATCAACCAGGCGCTGGTCGCGCGTGCGCGCAGTTTCCCCGGCCAGGAAAAGGAAGTGGTAGATTTCTATCGCAACAACCCGCAGGCGCTTGAAAGCCTCAAGGCGCCGGTACTCGAGGACAAGGTCGTGGACTACATTCTCGAGCGGGCGAAGGTCGACGAGCGCGCGGTCAAGCCGGAAGATCTGGTCGCCGCCGTCAATAAGGAAGAGGCATAGGGGGCATAATCGCTCTGCCTTGATGATAGGGCAGGCGCATGGAGACGAGGCAAATGGAGAAAGACCCCTTCGAGCAGTACATGAACACGCTGGTGCCGATGGTCATCGAGCAGACCAATCGGGGCGAGCGCGCCTACGACATTTATTCGCGGTTATTGAAGGAGCGCATCATCTTCCTGGTCGGTCCGGTCAACGACATGGTGGCCAGCCTGATCTGCGCCCAGTTGCTGTTCCTCGAATCCGAGAATCCGAGCAAGGACATCGCCCTCTACGTCAATTCGCCGGGCGGCGTCGTGACCTCCGGCCTCGCCATCTACGACACGATGCAATATATCCGCCCGGACGTGGCGACGGTGTGCGTCGGACAGGCGGCGTCGATGGGCTCGCTCTTGCTGGCCGCCGGCGCCAAGGGCAAGCGGGTGTCGCTGCCCAATTCGCGGATCATGATTCACCAGCCATCCGGCGGCGCGCAGGGCCAGGCGACCGATATCGAGATTCAGGCGCGCGAAATCCTGATGCTGCGGGCGCGGCTCAACGAGATCTACGTCAAGCACACCGGCCAGACGCTGGACGTCATCGCCGCGGCGGTCGAGCGCGACAAATTCATGTCGCCGGTGGAGGCGAAAGCATTCGGCCTGATCGACGAAGTGATGGCCAACCGGCCCCTGTCGGCCGAGGACGCCGCCAAGGCTAAGTCCTGATCCCGGCAAATCTTGGTCACGCATGACACCCGCGCCCGGTGCCGGGTTCTGTCGACGCGTTAAGCCTTAAAGCCCGGAAGCGTGCGGTTTATTAACTAGTTATTGAACCGGCTAGGGTGCATAATGTTGTCCGATTCGGGGCAAAAAGCCCCACCGTTGCGGACCCGAAAAAAATGGGGGCGGGCGCGACGGGTGACAGCGGCACGGGACGTGCCAGAGTGCGCAGGTCTCGCGTGTTGACGGAGAACCCATGACGAAGCCGACCGGCGGCGATTCAAAAAATACCCTCTACTGCTCCTTTTGCGGCAAAAGCCAGCACGAGGTGCGGAAGCTCATTGCCGGCCCGACCGTGTTCATCTGCGATGAATGCGTCGAGCTCTGCATGGACATCATCCGCGAAGAGCACAAGACGACGCTGGTCAAATCGCGGGACGGTGTGCCGACGCCGCGCGACATCTGCAAGGTGCTCGACGATTACGTGATCGGTCAGGACCACGCCAAGCGCGTGCTGTCCGTTGCCGTGCATAACCATTACAAGCGCCTCGCGCACGGCGCCAAGAGCAACGACGTCGAGCTCGCCAAATCCAACATCCTGCTTGTCGGCCCGACCGGCTCGGGCAAGACGCTGCTGGCGCAGACGCTGGCGCGCATCATCGACGTGCCCTTCACCATGGCGGATGCGACGACGCTGACCGAGGCCGGCTATGTCGGCGAGGACGTCGAGAACATCATCCTGAAGCTGCTGCAATCCGCCGATTACAATGTCGAGCGCGCGCAGCGCGGCATCGTCTATATCGACGAGGTCGACAAGATTTCGCGCAAATCCGACAACCCGTCGATCACTCGCGACGTGTCGGGCGAGGGCGTGCAGCAGGCGCTGCTGAAGATCATGGAGGGCACCGTCGCGTCGGTGCCGCCGCAGGGCGGCCGCAAGCACCCGCAGCAGGAATTTCTCCAGGTCGACACGACCAACATCCTCTTCGTCTGCGGCGGCGCGTTCGCCGGGCTGGAAAAGCTCATCGCCCAGCGCCGCCAGGGCAGCTCGATCGGCTTCGGCGCCGAAGTGCGCGGGCCCGAGGAACGCAAGACCGGCGAGATCCTGAAGGATCTCGAGCCGGAGGATTTGCTGAAATTCGGCCTGATCCCCGAATTCGTCGGCCGCCTGCCGGTGGTGGCGACGCTCGACGATCTCGACGAGGAGACGCTGGTCGAGATCCTGACCAAGCCGAAGAACGCGCTGGTCAAGCAGTACCAGCGGCTTTTCGAGATGGAAGACGTGAAGCTCGAATTCAACGAAGAGGCCTTGCGGGCCATCGCCCATAAGGCGATCAACCGGAAGACCGGCGCGCGCGGCTTGCGCTCGATCATGGAGGCGATCCTGCTCGAGCCGATGTTCGATCTGCCCGGCCTCGAAGGTGTCACCGGCATGGTCATCAACCGCGAGGTGGTTGAGGGTCGCGCCCAGCCGCTGCATATCTATTCCGAGCGTCGCGGCGACGTGCCCACCACCGCCTGAGGCGGCAAGCGGCCCGAAACCGCCGGCCCTCGATTCCCGTTATAGTGTTTCGCTGGGACGGCCCGATTCCGGCGCCTGCGGCGGATGCCGCCCCTTGATCTATCCGTCGGCGCACGCCACTTTATGTGGTGTGATATGCTCGTCTGTCTGCCCGAGCCCCGGACGCTTCCCGAAAGGAACAGGAGCCGTATGATCGATCTTCCCCGCGGCAATCTCCATCCCGTCCTGCCGCTGCGCGACATTGTCGTCTTCCCGCACATGATCGTGCCGCTCTTCGTCGGCCGCGATAAGTCCGTACGCGCCCTCGAAGACGTGATGAAGGACGACAAGCAGATTCTGCTGGTCACCCAGAAGAACGCCGCGCAAGACGATCCGACGCCGGCCGACATCTATTCCGTCGGCACCATCGGCACCGTGCTGCAACTCCTCAAGCTGCCCGACGGCACCGTCAAGGCGCTGGTCGAGGGCGGCGGTCGCGCGCGCATCACGCGCTTCGCCGAGAACGAGGCCTTTTTCCAGGCCTATGCCGAGCCGGTTGCCGACAAGCCGGGCGAGCCGCAGGAGCTCGAGGCTCTGGCGCGCACCGCGGTGTCGCAGTTCGAGCATTACATCAAACTGAACAAGAAGATTCCGCCTGAAGTCCTGGTTTCCATAAACCAGATTGAGGATCCATCGAAGCTCGCCGACACGCTGGCCTCGCATCTCGCCTTGAAGATTGCCGAGAAGCAGGAGCTGCTGGAAACCGAATCGATTTCCGAGCGCCTGGAAAAGGTCTTCGGCTACATGGAGAGCGAGATCGGCGTTCTCCAGGTCGAGAAGCGCATCCGCTCGCGCGTCAAGCGCCAGATGGAGAAAACGCAGCGCGAGTACTATCTCAACGAACAACTGAAGGCGATTCAGAAGGAGCTGGGCGAGGGCGAGGACGGCAAGGACGAACTCGCCGAGCTTGAGGAGCGCATCAACAAGACCAAGCTGTCGAAAGAGGCGCGCGACAAGGCGCTGGGCGAGATCCGCAAGCTTCGCACCATGAGCCCGATGTCGGCCGAGGCGACGGTGGTGCGCAATTATCTCGACTGGATGCTGTCGATTCCGTGGCAGTCGCGCAGCAAGGTCAAGCGCGACATCCGGGCGGCGCAGCACGTCCTCAATACCGACCATTACGGCCTCGAGAAGATCAAGGAGCGCATTCTCGAATACCTTGCCGTGCAGAACCGCATGCGCAAGGTCAAGGGACCGATCCTCTGCCTCGTCGGCCCGCCCGGCGTCGGCAAGACGTCGCTCGGCAAATCGATCGCCAAGGCGACCGGCCGCAGCTTCGTGCGCATGTCGCTGGGCGGCGTGCGCGACGAAGCCGAGATTCGCGGTCACCGGCGCACCTATATCGGCTCCATGCCGGGCAAGATCATCCAGGGCATGAAGAAGGCGAAAACGTCGAATCCGCTTTTCCTGCTGGATGAGGTGGACAAGCTCGGCGCGGATTGGCGCGGGGATCCGTCCTCGGCGCTGCTGGAGGTGCTCGATCCCGAGCAGAATTCGACCTTCAACGACCATTATCTCGAGGTCGATTACGATCTGTCCGACGTGATGTTCGTCACCACGGCCAATACGCTGCGCATGCCGCAGCCGCTGATGGACCGGATGGAGATCATCCGCATCCCCGGCTACACCGAGGATGAGAAGATCGAGATCGCGCGCCGCCATCTGCTCCCGAAACAGGTCAAGGCGCACGGCCTCAAGCCCCGCGAGTGGACGATCACCGACGACGTGCTGCAGGATCTTATCCGCTACTACACGCGGGAGGCCGGTGTCCGCAATCTCGAGCGCGAGCTGGCCAATCTGGCGCGCAAGGCGATCAAGGACATCATGATGCGCAAGCTGAAGCGCGTCACGGTCTCACGCCGCAATCTTGAGAAATATGCCGGTGTGCGCCGCTTCCGCTACGGCGAGGTCGAGGAAACCGATCTGGTCGGCGTCACCACGGGCTTGGCCTGGACCGAGGTCGGCGGCGAGCTGCTGTCGATCGAAGCGGTCACGCTGCCCGGCAAGGGCAAGGTGACGGCAACGGGCAAGCTCGGCGACGTGATGAAGGAATCGGTGCAGGCGGCGGAAAGCTACGTCAAGTCGCGCAGCGCCGTGTTCGGCATCCCGCCGACGATCTTCGAGAAGAAGGACATCCATGTCCACGTGCCCGAGGGAGCGACCCCGAAGGACGGCCCCTCGGCCGGTGTGGCGATGGCGACGTCGATCGTCTCGGTCTTGACCGGCATCGCCGTGCGCAAGGATATCGCGATGACCGGCGAGATCACGTTGCGCGGTCGCGTGCTGCCGATCGGCGGCTTGAAGGAGAAGCTGCTGGCGGCGCTGCGCGGCGGGCTCACCACGATCCTCATCCCGAAGGATAACGAGAAGGATCTGGCCGAGATTCCGGACAACGTGAAGCGCAATCTCACGATCGTTCCGGTCAGTTCGATCGACGAGCTGCTGCGTCATGCGCTGGTCAAGCCGCTCTCGCCCATCGTCTGGAACGAGGACGGCGAGTCGCCGCCGGTCATCCCGCCGAAGGGCGATGACGCTCGTCCGGGCGTCGTCACACACTGAAAACTGCGAGTCGCTGGCGCGAGTCGCGAAAAATCCGGCGAAATTAGCCGAGTCGCGGCTTGCTGCCGATTGACCTGCGTGAAAGACGCGCTTTAGACTTTGCCGCGTTTTGGGGGAATCGTCACCATGACGATGTCAGCGCAGGAGGGTTACGCCCGTGAATAAGCAAGAGCTCGTCGAAGCTGTCGCCACCAGCGCCAGCATAAAGAAATCGGAAGCCGAAACCGTGATCGATGCGGTTTTCGAAACCATCGCCAAGCAGTTGAAGAGCGGCAGCGAAGTTCGCCTGACCGGCTTCGGCACCTTCGTCGTGTCGCACCGCGCCGCGACCGAGGGGCGCAACCCGCGCACGGGCGAAACGATCAAGATCGCCGCACGCAAGGTGCCGCGCTTCAAGGCCGGCAAGGGCCTCAAGGACGCGATCGCCTGATCTCCGCGCGCCGCTTGGCGCGCGCTCCCGGCTGGGCTATCTGATCGGCGTGGGCGATTAGCTCAGCGGTAGAGCACCTCGTTTACACCGAGGGGGTCGGAGGTTCGAAACCTTCATCGCCCACCACGCGGCCCCTTCGACTGCGGCGCCGTCGCGTTCGGCCGTACCGCTTTTCCGCTCAAGCCTGATGCTTCCGCACGCGGCTCAGCCCGCGCTCGGACGCTCATGTTGCAATGCGACAACCCGGCGCCGCGAAGGTCCGAAAATCCAGGGAAATCCTGGGGAAACCGCGGGTACCGCCGCTTGACACCCCCGGGGCCGCGGAGTACGCATTGCCCGCCGAGGTGTCGGTCCTGCGGGGGTGTAGCTCAGTTGGTTAGAGCGCCGGCCTGTCACGCCGGAGGTCGCGGGTTCGAGCCCCGTCACTCCCGCCATCTCGCGTGATCTGGTCCCCAACTCGCAGCGCAGCATCGTCTCGCTGAGATTAAGAGTCGTTTGATGGAAAGCCTGCTGCGCGATTACCTCCCGATCCTGCTCTTCATCGGTATCGCCCTTGGGCTATCGGTCGTGATCGTGCTCGCCTCGTGGATTCTGGCCCGCCAGCGGCCCGATTCCGAGAAGCTGTCGCCCTATGAATGCGGCTTCGAGCCCTTCGCCGACGCCCGCAGCCGGTTCGACGTGCGCTTCTATCTCGTGGCCATCCTGTTCATCATCTTCGACCTGGAGGTGGCGTTCCTGTTCCCCTGGGCGGTGGCGCTCGGCAAGATCGGCCTCTTCGGCTTCTGGTCGATGATCGCCTTCCTCGGCGTGCTCACCGTCGGCTTCATCTACGAGTGGAAGAAAGGGGCCCTCGAATGGGAGTAATCGCACCGGCCGAGGCCTTTGCCGAGGAGCGGCGCCAGGGCTTCATCCTGTCGACGGCCGACCAGCTGGTGAGCTGGGCGCGCGCCGGCTCGCTGTGGCCGATGACCTTCGGCCTGGCCTGCTGCGCGGTCGAGATGATGCATACCGGCGCCGCGCGCTACGACCTCGACCGATTCGGCGTCGTCTTCCGTCCGAGCCCGCGGCAATCCGACGTGATGATCGTCGCCGGCACGCTGTGCAACAAGATGGCGCCCGCCCTGCGCAAGGTCTACGACCAGATGGCCGAGCCGCGCTGGGTCATCTCGATGGGCTCCTGCGCCAATGGCGGCGGCTATTATCATTATTCCTACTCGGTGGTGCGCGGCTGCGACCGCATCGTCCCGGTGGACATCTATGTTCCCGGCTGCCCGCCCACCGCCGAGGCGTTGCTCTACGGCGTGCTGCAGCTCCAAAAGAAGATCAAGCGCCAGCGCAGCTTCGCGCGCTGAGCGAAAACGCGACGGGAGACGAATGAGCAAGACCCTGCCCGAACTGGGCGACCATGTCGCCGCGTCCTTGGCCCAGGACGCGCTCGATCGCGGCATCGCGCATGGCGAGCTGGTGGTGCATGTCCGCCGCGACGGCATCCTGCGCGCGCTCAAATTCCTGCGCGACGATCCCGAATGCCTGTTCAGCCTGCTGGTCGATATCTGCGGCGTCGATTATCCCGACCGGGCCGAGCGCTTCGACGTGGTCTACAATTTGCTCAGCCTGCGCCATAACCAGCGCATCCGGCTCAAGGTGGCGACCGACGAGCAATCGCCGGTGCCGTCGGCGACATCGCTTTTCAGCGCCGCCGGCTGGTTCGAGCGCGAGGCCTGGGACCTCTTCGGCATCTATTTCAGCGACCACCCCGACCTTAGGCGCATCCTCACCGATTACGGCTTCGAGGGACATCCGCTGCGCAAGGATTTCCCGCTGACGGGATATGTCGAGCTGCGCTACGACGAGGAGCAGAAGCGCGTCGTCTACGAGCCGGTGAAGCTCAAGCAGGAATTCCGCAGCTTCGACTTCCTGTCGCCCTGGGAAGGGATGAACGAGATCCTGCCCGGCGACGAGAAGGCGATCCGCGAGGACGGCCCGAAATGACCGCCGAAACCGCGCGCGAGGGCGAAGCGCTCATCAAGAGCTTCACGATGAATTTCGGGCCGCAGCATCCGGCGGCGCACGGCGTGTTGCGCCTGGTGCTCGAGATGGACGGCGAGACGGTCGAGCGCGCCGATCCGCATATCGGCCTCTTGCATCGCGGCACGGAAAAGCTGATCGAGTACAAGACCTACATGCAGGCGGTGCCGTATTTCGACCGGCTCGATTACGTCTCGCCGATGTGCCAGGAGCACGCCTTCGCCCTCGCGGTCGAAAAGCTGATGGGCATCGAAGCACCCCCGCGCGCGCAGTATATCCGCGTTCTGTTCGCCGAGATCACCCGCATCCTCAACCATCTCCTCAACCTCACAACCTTCGCCATGGATGTCGGCGCGCTGACGCCGCTGCTCTGGGGCTTCGAGGAGCGCGAGAAGCTGATGGAGTTCTACGAGCGCATCTCCGGCGCGCGGCTCCATTCCAATTATTTCCGTCCGGGCGGCGTGCATCAGGACATGCCGGCGGGCTTGGCCGAGGACATCCACGCCTTCATCGAGCAGTTCCCGGCGCGCATCGACGATCTCGAGCAATTGCTGACCGAGAACCGCATCTTCAAGCAGCGCACCGTCGATATCGGCCGCGTCACCGGCGATCAGGCGATCGATTGGGGCTTCTCCGGGCCGATGCTGCGCGCCTCGGGGATTCCTTGGGATCTGCGCAAGGCGCAGCCCTACGACGTCTATGGCGAGATGGATTTCGACATTCCGATCGGCAAGAACGGCGATTGCTGGGACCGCTATCTCATCCGCATGGAGGAGATGCGCCAGTCGCTGCGCATCATGAAACAGGCGCTGGAAAAGATGCCGGCCGGCGCCTTCATGATCAACGACCGCAAGGTGGCGCCGCCGCCCCGATCCGAGATGAAGACCTCGATGGAAGCGCTTATCCATCACTTCAAGCTCTATACCGAGGGCTATCACGTCCCGGCGGGCGAGACCTACACGGCGGTCGAGGCGCCAAAGGGCGAGTTCGGCGTCTATCTCGTCGCCGACGGCAGCAACCGGCCCTATCGCTGCAAGATCCGGGCGCCGGGCTTCGCCTTCCTGCAGGGCACCGATTTCATGTCGCGCGGCCACATGCTGGCCGATGTCGTCGCCATCATCGGCTCGATGGACATCGTTTTCGGCGAGATCGACCGATGACCGGCCATACCGACACGACGCCGGTCGTTCAGCCCGGCAGCTTCGCCTTCACGGCGGAGAACCTGAAGCAGGCGAAGGCGCATATCGCCAAATACCCGCCGAGCCGCCAGGCGAGCGCCGTGCTGCCGCTGCTCGACCTGGCGCAGCGCCAGCACGACAATTGGCTGCCACGCGCGGCGATGGATGTCGTCGCCGACATGCTGGCGATGCCGCGCATCCGCGTCTACGAGGTGGCGACCTTCTACACCATGTTCAATTTGCGGCCGGTCGGAGAACATTTCTTCCAGATATGCACCACCACGCCGTGCTGGCTGCGCGGCTCCGACGCTGTCGTCGCCGCCTGCAAGAAGAAGCTCGGCATCGGCATCGGCGAGACGACCAAGGACGGCAAGTTCAGCCTGCGCGAGGTCGAATGTCTCGGCGCCTGCGTCAACGCGCCGGTCATCCAGGTCAACGACGATTTCTACGAGGACCTCGACGGCTCCTCGACCGAGAAACTCATCGACGCGCTGGCGGCGGGCAAGGCCCCGCCGATGGGCTCGGTCAAGCAGCGCCAGAATTCGGCGCCCGAGGGCGGCGCTACCACGCTCAAGGATCTCTCCTTCGCGGGGGCGAGGCGCTGATGCTCGCGGACAAGGATCGCATCTTCACCAATCTCTACGGCCAGTTCGATTGGCGCCTGGAAGGAAGCGGCGGCGCGAAGGCTCGCGGCGATTGGGACGGAACGAAAGAGCTCATCCAAAAAGGCCGCGACGCGATCATCAGCGAGGTCAAGGCATCGGGCTTGCGCGGGCGCGGCGGAGCCGGCTTTCCGACGGGCCTCAAATGGTCCTTCATGCCGAAGGAGAGCGGCGGCCGGCCGACCTATCTCGTCGTCAACGCCGATGAGAGCGAGCCCGGCACCTGCAAGGACCGCGACATCCTGCGCTTCGATCCGCACAAGCTGATCGAGGGTTGTCTCCTGGCCGCGGTCGCCATGGCGACGCATCATTGCTACATCTATATCCGCGGCGAATTCGTCAACGAGGCGAAGAATCTGCAAGCCGCGATCGACGAGGCCTATGCCGCCAATCTCATCGGCAAGAATGCCTGCGGCTCGGGCTACGATTTCGAGCTCTATCTCCATCGCGGCGCCGGCGCCTATATCTGCGGCGAGGAAACGGCGCTGCTGGAGAGTCTCGAGGGCAAGAAGGGCATGCCGCGCCTGAAGCCGCCTTTTCCGGCGGCAGTCGGGCTCTACGGCCTGCCGACCACGGTCAACAACGTCGAGACCATCGCCGTCGTGCCGACCATCATGCGCCGCGGCGGCGCCTGGTTCGCCGGCATCGGCCGGCCGAAGAACGAAGGCACCAAGGTCTTCTGCATTTCCGGCCATGTCGAAAAGCCGTGCAATGTCGAGGAGGCGATGGGCATCCCGCTCCGGGAGCTCATCGACAAGCACGCCGGCGGCGTGCGCGGCGGCTGGGACAATCTGCTCGCGGTTATTCCCGGCGGCTCCTCCGTGCCGGTGATTCCGAAATCGATCTGCGACACCGTGCTGATGGATTTCGACGCGCTCAAGGACGTGAAGTCCGGCCTCGGCACCGCCGCGGTCATTGTCATGGATAAATCGACCGACATCGTGAAGTCGATCGCGCGCCTGTCGCAATTCTACAAGCATGAGAGCTGCGGCCAATGCACGCCCTGCCGCGAGGGCACCGGCTGGATGTGGCGCGTCATGGAGCGCCTGGTGAAGGGCGAGGCCGAGCCGCGCGAGATCGACATGCTGCTCGAGGTTTCCTTCGAGATCGAAGGCCACACCATCTGCGCCTTGGGCGACGCGGCGGCGTGGCCGGTGCAAGGCCTGATCCGCCATTTCCGGCCGGAGATGGAGCGCCGCATCCACGAATACCGGAAGGCGGCCGCCACCCGCGCGGCGGCGGAATAGCCATGCCCAAGCTGACCATCAACGGACGGGCGATCGAGGTGCCGCCGGGCACGACCGTGCTGCAGGCGGCACAGCAGGCCGGCTTCGAGGTGCCGCATTTCTGCTACCACCGCCGCCTCGCCATCGCCGGCAATTGCCGCATGTGCCTGGTCGAGCAGGAAAAGGCGCCGAAGCCGATCGCCTCCTGCGCGATGCCCGCCGCCGACGGCATGGTGATCCACACCGACAGCGAGAAGGCCAAGAAGGCGCGCCACGGCGTGATGGAATTCCTGCTCATCAACCATCCGCTCGATTGCCCGATCTGCGACCAGGGCGGCGAGTGCGATTTGCAGGACCAGGCGATGGCCTATGGCTTCGACCGCGGGCGCTACGAAGAGAACAAGCGCGCGGTGAAGGACAAGAATTTCGGGCCGCTCGTGGCCACCAGCATGAATCGCTGCATCCATTGCACGCGCTGCGTGCGCTTCGCGACGGAAATTGCGGGCGTGGAAGAGCTTGGCGCCACCGGCCGCGGCGAGGACATGGAGATCGGCACCTATATCGAGATGGCGCTCGCCTCCGAGCTTTCGGCCAACATCGTCGATCTGTGCCCGGTCGGCGCGCTGACGGCGAAGCCCTATGCCTTCGTCGCGCGGCCGTGGGAGCTGACCAAGACCGAGAGCGTCGACGTGCTCGACGCCGTCGGCTCGAACATCCGCATCGACGCGCGCGGTCCGGCGGTGCTGCGCGTGCTGCCGCGCCTCAACGAGGCGATCAACGAGGAATGGATTTCCGACAAGACGCGCTTCGCCCTCGACGGGCTGATCAAGCGCCGCCTCGACCGGCCTTACGTCCGCCGCAACGGCAGGCTGGAAGAAGCCTCCTGGGCCGATGCCTTTGCCGCCGTCGCGGCCAAGGTGAAGGGCGTCGCCGGCGACCGCATCGCCGCGATTGCCGGCGACCTGATCGATGCCGAGGCGATGCTGGCGTTGAAGGATCTGATGTCGGCGCTGGGCTCGCCCCATCTCGATTGCCGCCAGGACGGGGCGGCGCTCGATCCCACCTGCCGCGCCGGCTATCTTTTCAACACCACCATCGCCGGCATCGAGGATGCCGATGCGTGTCTGCTGATCGGGACCCACCCGCGCTGGGAGGCGCCGCTCGTCAATGCGCGGCTGCGCAAGCGCTGGCTGATGGGCGACTTCAAGGTGGCCGGCATCGGCGAACCGCGCGAGCTGACCTATCCGGTGACTTGGCTGGGAGCCGCGCCATTGGCGCTGGCGGACTTCGCCGCCGGCAAGCACGAATGGAACGAGACGCTCAAATCCGCCAAGAAGCCGATGCTGGTGCTGGGGCAGGGGGCGCTGCGTCGCAAGGACGGCGCCGCGATCCTGCATCGGGCGCGTGCGCTCGCCGAAAGCGCCGGCCTGGTGCGCGAGGATTGGAACGGCTTCAACGTGCTGCACACCGCGGCTTCGCGCGTCGGCGGGCTCGATCTCGGCTTCGTGCCGCAAGACGGCGGCCGCGACGTCGCGGGTATTTTGACCGGCGCCGAGAAGGGCGAGATCGAGATCGTCTATCTCCTCGGCGCCGACGAGATCGACACCAAGCGCCTCGGTCGCGCCTTCGTCGTCTATCAGGGCCATCATGGCGATGCGGGCGCCGCGCGCGCCGATGTCGTGCTGCCCGGCGCCGCCTATACCGAAAAGCCCGGAACCTATGTCAACACCGAGGGCCGCGTGCAGCGCGGCCGCCGTTCCGTTTTTCCGCTGGGCGAGGCGCGCGAGGATTGGGCGATCATCCGCGCCCTGTCCGAGGCGCTCGGCAAGCGCCTGCCCTACGACAATCTTCCCGCGCTGCGCCAGCGCCTGACCGCCGTGAACGCCGTGTTTGGCCAAATCGATGCGGCGCCGCGCTCGGCCTGGGGAAAATTCGGCAAGGAAGGGCCGCTGGATGCCGCGCCCTTCGCCTATCCGATCGCCGATTTCTATCGCACCGATCCGATCAGCCGCGCCTCGGCGACCATGGCGGAATGCTCGGCGCTGTTCGTCGACGGCGATGCGAGGACCGGCACGCATGGCTGATGCCTGGAACAATTACGGGATGCCGACCGCCATCATGGTGGCTGAGATTCTGGCCATCATCGTGCCGCTGCTCGTGGCCGTCGCTTATCTGACTTTCGCCGAGCGCAAGGTGCTGGCCGCGGCGCAGCTCCGCAAGGGCCCCAACGTCGTCGGCCCCTTCGGCCTGTTCCAGCCGCTGGCCGACGGCCTCAAGCTGCTGATGAAGGAGACGGTGATCCCGACCGGCGCCAATCGCGGCGTCTTCATCGCGGCGCCGATCCTGACCTTCGTCTTGAGCCTGATCGCCTGGGCGGTCATCCCGTTCGATCGGGGCGTGGTGCTGGCCAACATCAATGTCGGCATCCTCTATCTCTTCGCCGTCTCGTCGCTCGGCGTCTACGGCATCATCATGGCCGGCTGGTCGTCGAACTCGAAATACGCCTTCCTCGGCGCGCTGCGCGCCGCGGCGCAGATGGTGTCCTACGAGGTCTCGATGGGCTTCGTCATCGTCACCGTACTGCTCTGCGTCGGCTCGCTCAATCTGTCGGACATCGTCGAGGCGCAGAAGACCGTGTGGTTCTGCCTGCCGCTGCTGCCGATGTTCGTCGTCTTCTTCATCTCCGGCTTGGCCGAGACCAACCGCTCGCCCTTCGACCTGGTGGAAGGCGAATCCGAGTTGGTGGCGGGATTCTTCGTCGAATATTCGGCGATGACCTTCGCGCTCTTCTATCTCGGCGAATACGGCAACATGATCCTGATGAGCGCCATGACCAGCATCCTGTTCCTCGGCGGCTGGCTGGCGCCGTTCGGCGTGGCGCCGTTCACCTGGATCCCGGGGCCGATCTGGTTCTTCGCCAAGATATCCTTCGTATTGTTCTGCTTTCTCTGGGTGCGCGCGACGTTCCCGCGCTTCCGCTACGACCAGTTGATGCGGCTCGGCTGGAAGGTGTTTCTGCCGCTATCGCTGTTCTGGCTGGTCGCGACGGCGGGCTTCCTCGTCGCCACCGGCAAGCTGCCGGGTTAGGAGGGAACGATGGCACTCGACCGCTCCGCGCGCAGCCTGCTCCTCGCCGAGCTCGTCTCGGGCCTATGGTTGACGCTCACCTACATGTTCAAGCGCCCGGTCACGGTGAACTATCCCTACGAGAAAGGGCCCTTGAGCCCGCGCTTCCGCGGCGAGCATGTGCTGCGGCGCTATCCCAACGGCGAGGAACGCTGCATCGCCTGCAAGCTGTGCGAGGCGGTGTGTCCCGCGCTCGCCATCACCATCGAGGCCGAGCCCCGCGCGGACGGCAGCCGCCGCGCGACGCGCTACGACATCGACATGACCAAATGCATCTATTGCGGGTTGTGCCAGGAAGCCTGCCCGGTCGACGCCATCGTCGAGGGCCCGAACTTCGAATTCGCCGCCGAGACGCGCGAGGAGCTGTTCTACAACAAGGACAAGCTGCTGGCGAACGGCGACCGCTGGGAGGCCGAGATCGCGAAGAATCTCGCACTCGAAGCGCCCTACCGATGAACGCCGCGCTCCTCATCCAGGCGCTCGCCTTCTACGCCTTCGCCGGGGTCGCCATCGCCTCCGGCATCATGGTGATCTCGGCGCGCAACCCCGTCCATTCGGTGCTGTTTCTCATCCTCGCCTTCTTCAACGCCGCCGGGCTGTTCGTTTTATTGGGCGCCGAGTTTCTCGCGATGATCCTGATCATCGTCTATGTCGGCGCGGTCGCCGTTCTGTTCCTCTTCGTGGTGATGATGCTCGACATCAATTTCGTCGAGCTGCGCCAGGGCTTCCTTCGATATTTGCCGATCGGCGCGCTGGTCGGGCTGATCCTGCTCGTCGAGTTGGTGCTGATGTTCGGCGCCTGGGCCGTCGCACCCGAGGCGGCGTCGCTCGCCTTGGCGCCGACGCCGGGAAACCTCTCCAACACGGCGGCGCTCGGCGCGCTGCTCTACACGCATTACGTCTACGCCTTCCAGGCCTCGGGCATGGTCCTGCTGGTGGCGATGATCGGCGCCATCGTGCTGACGCACCGCACGCGTCCCGATGCCCGCCGTCAGCGCATCGCGCAGCAGATCGGCCGCAAGCGGTCGGACACGATCGAGATCGTCAAGGTCCGCCCGGGCGAGGGCATCTGATGCTCGCCATCGGCCTTGCCCACTATCTGACCGTCGCCGCCATCCTGTTCACGCTCGGCATCTTCGGCATCTTTCTCAACCGCAAGAACGTCATCGTCATCCTGATGTCGGTCGAGCTGATGCTCCTGGCGGTAAACATCAATTTCGTCGCCTTCTCGTCCTTCCTGCATGATTTGACCGGGCAGATCTTCGCCATGTTCGTGCTCACCGTCGCGGCGGCGGAGGCCGCGATCGGCCTCGCCATCCTGGTGGTCTATTTCCGCAACCGCGGCACCATCGCGGTCGAAGACATCAATCTGATGAAGGGCTGAGCATTGACCGCCGCCGCCATCTTCCTGCCGCTGATCGCGGCGTTCATCGCCGGCGGTTTCGGCCGCTGGATCGGCGACCGCGGCGCGCAACTCGTCACCTGCGGCGCGCTGGCGATCGCTTCCGTTCTCGGTTGCGCGCTGTTCTGGAGCGTGGCGATCCAGGGCAATATCCGCACCGTCGAGCTGCTGACCTGGATCAACACCGGCGACCTGCAGGTCAATTGGGCGCTGCGCTACGACACGCTGTCGGCGGTGATGGTGGCGATGGTCACGGTGGTTTCCTGCATGGTGCACATCTATTCGATCGGCTACATGGCGCACGACCGGTCGATCCCGCGCTTCATGTCTTACCTGTCGCTCTTCACCTTCTTCATGCTGATGCTGGTGACGGCGGACAATTTCGTGCAGCTGTTCTTCGGCTGGGAGGGCGTCGGCCTGGCGTCATATCTGCTGATCGGCTTCTGGTACGACCGCCCGGCCGCCAACGCCGCCGCGATCAAGGCCTTCGTCGTCAACCGCATCGGCGATTTCGGCTTCGCGCTCGGCATCTTCGCCATCTATTTGATCTTCGGCTCGCTCCAATTCGATACCGTCTTCTCCGCGGCGCCGGACGTGGCGCACAACACCATTCCGTTCCTCGGCCGTGAAATCGACGCGCTGACCATCGCCTGCATCCTGCTGTTCGTTGGCGCCATGGGAAAATCGGCCCAGCTCGGCCTGCACACCTGGCTGGCGGACGCGATGGAGGGTCCGACGCCGGTCTCGGCGCTGATCCATGCCGCGACCATGGTGACCGCTGGCGTCTTCATGCTGGCGCGGCTGTCGCCCCTCTTCGAATACGCGCCGGTGGCGCTCGATATCGTCGTGGTGGTCGGCGGCACGACCGCGATCTTCGCCGCCTCGATCGGCATGGCGCAGAACGATATCAAAAAGGTCATCGCCTATTCGACCTGCAGCCAGCTCGGCTACATGTTCTTCGCCGCCGGCGTCTCGGCCTATGGCGCGGCGATGTTCCATCTGATTACCCACGCCTTCTTCAAGGCGCTGCTGTTCCTCGGCGCTGGCTCGGTGATCCATGCCGTGTCGGGCGAGCAGGACATGCGCAAGATGGGCGGGCTGCGTTCGCTGATTCCGGCAACCTATATCCTCATGTGGATCGGCAGCCTGTCGCTCGCCGGCATCTGGCCGTTTTCCGGGTATTACTCCAAGGACCTCATCCTCGAAGCGGCCTGGGCGGCGGGCACCGGCGTCGGGACCTATGCCTATTGCCTCGGCGTCTTCGCCGCCTTCCTCACCGCCTTCTATTCCTGGCGCCTCATCTTCCTAACGTTCCACGGCAAGCCGCGCGCCGGCAAGGAAGTGATGAGCCACGTCCACGAATCGCCGCGCGTGATGATCTGGCCGCTGCTGCTGCTGGCCTTCGGCGCGATCTTCGCCGGCATGATCGGCTATCACTTTTTCGTCGGCGATGGCCGCGAGGCGTTCTGGAAGGATTCGATCCTGGTGCTGCCCGAGCACGACAGCATCGAGGGCGCCCACCACGCGCCGTTCCTGGTCTCGATCCTGCCCTTGATTGCCGGCCTGCTCGGCATCGCCACGGCGTGGCTCGCCTATATCGCGCAGCCCGGCCTGCCCGGGCGTTTCGCGCGCTGGTTCCGGCCGATCTATCTGCTCCTGCTGAACAAATGGTACTTCGACGAGCTCTACGACACGGTGTTCGTCCGCCCCGCTTTCGTTCTGGCGCGCTTCCTGTGGAAGGACGGCGACGGCAAGGTGATCGACGGGCTCGGGCCCGACGGTGTCGCGTCGGTGACGCGCGGCTTGTCGGTGCTCGCGAGCCGGATGCAGACCGGCTACCTCTATCATTACGCCTTCGCCATGCTCATTGGGGTCGTCGCCCTGGTGTCGTGGTACCTCCTGCGGCAGATCGGGTGAGCGCCATGGCAAGCTGGCCGCTGCTCTCGCTCACCACCTTCCTGCCGCTGCTCGGCGCGCTGGCGATCATCGTGCTGCGCGGCCGCGCGGAGGACGTGGCGCGCAACGCGCGCTGGATTGCGCTGTGGACGTCGCTGATCGTCTTCGCGTTGTCGCTGGCGCTCTGGGCGCGCTTCGATCCCACGCGCGCCGACTTCCAATTCGTCGAGAAGCGCGACTGGCTGCCCGATTTCAACATCACCTATCACATGGGCATCGACGGCATTTCGCTGTTCTTCGTCCTGCTCTCGACGTTCCTGACGCCGATCTGCGTCGTCGCAAGCTGGATCGCCGTCACCCAGCGCGTCAAGGAATACATGATCGCCTTCCTCGTCCTCGAGACGCTGATGGTCGGCATGTTCTGCGCTCTCGATTTCGTCCTGTTCTACATGTTCTTCGAGGGCGTGCTGATCCCGATGTTCCTCATCATCGGCATGTGGGGCGGACCGCGGCGCGTCTATGCCGCCTTCAAGTTCTTCCTCTACACGCTTTTGGGCTCGGTGCTGATGCTGCTCGCCATCCTGGCGATCTATTTCACCACCGGCAGCTCCGACATCACCGAGGCGCTGTCCTTCAACTTCCCGCCGCAGCTCCAGACCTGGCTGTTTCTCGCCTTCTTCGCCTCCTTCGCGGTCAAGGTGCCGATGTGGCCGGTCCATACCTGGCTGCCCGACGCGCATGTCGAGGCGCCGACCGCCGGCTCGGTGATCCTGGCCGGCGTGCTGCTGAAGATGGGCGGCTACGGCTTCATCCGCTTCTCGCTGCCGATGTTCCCCGAAGCCTCGGCGATGTTCGCGCCCTTCGTCTTCACCCTCTCGGTCGTCGCCATCATCTACACCTCGCTGGTGGCGCTGGCGCAGGAGGACATGAAGAAGCTCATCGCCTATTCGTCGGTCGCCCATATGGGCTTCGTGACGATCGGCATCTTCACCGTCACGCCCGAGGGGTTGCAGGGCGCGATGATCCAGATGCTGAGCCACGGCGTGGTCTCGGCCGCGCTCTTCCTCTGCGTCGGCGTCATCTACGACCGGCTGCACACGCGCGACATCGGGCGCTATGGCGGGCTCGCCGACAACATGCCGAAATACGCCGCCGCCTTCATGATCTTCATGCTCGCCTCGGTGGGCTTGCCGGGCACCAGCGGCTTCGTCGGCGAATTCCTGTCGCTGATCGGCGCCTTCCAGATCAATTCCTGGGTGGCGTTCCTGGCGACGACCGGCCTCATCCTGGGCGCCGCCTACATGCTCTATCTCTATCGCCGCGTCGTCTTCGGCACGATCACGCGCGACGACGTCCGCGCCATGCTCGATCTCAGCCCGCGCGAGGTGCTGATCTTCGCGCCGATGATCGCCGTGGTGCTGTGGATGGGGCTCTATCCGGCGTCGTTCCTCGCGCCGATGCAGCCCTCGATCGCCAATCTGATCGAGCGCGTTCAGGTGTCGCAGCGGGAATCCGCCGGCGCCAGGCTGGCCGCAACGGTAAGCCCATGAACTCGCTGGCTGATTTCCTCCCCGCCGCGCCCGAGATCTTTCTCGCGCTCTCGGCCCTGGCGCTCCTGGTGCTCGGCGCCTATGCCGGCGAGCGCGCGACGATGGCGCTCAACGGGCTCGCGGTGCTGTTGCTCATCGGCGCCGCGGCGCTCGTGCTGCGCCCGGTTCTCGCCGGCGGCGGCATCGCGCGCCAGGTGAGCTATTACGGCCTCTACGTCACCGACGGCCTCGGCGTTTTCGCCAAGCTGCTGGTGCTCCTGGGTGCCGGTCTCTCGCTCATTCTCGCCATGCGCTACAACGAGCGCGAGGGCATCGGGCGGTTCGAATTCGCCGTGCTGACGCTGACCGCGACGGCCGGCATGCTGACCATGATCGCGGCCAACGACCTGATCTCGCTCTATCTGGGGTTGGAGCTGCAGAGCCTGTCGCTCTACGTCATGGCGGCCTTCGCGCGCGATTCCGTGCGCTCGACCGAGGCGGGCCTGAAATATTTCGTCCTCGGCGCGGTCGCCTCCGGCATGCTGCTGTTCGGCGCCTCGATGGTCTATGGCTTCGCCGGCACGACCAATTTCGACGGCCTCGCCAAGCTTTTCACCGACAACGACAGCGCCGGCATCGGCGTCATCGCCGGCATCGTCTTTATTTCCGTCGGGCTGGCGTTCAAATGCTCGGCGGTGCCGTTCCACATGTGGACGCCCGATGTCTACGAGGGCGCGCCGACGCCGGTCACCGCCTTCTTCTCGGTGGCGCCCAAGATCGCGGCGCTGGTGCTGTTCCTGCGTGTCATGCTCGATCCCTTCGGCGGGCTGTTCGCCGAATGGCGGCAGATCATCTGGGCGATCTCGGTCGCCTCGATGGTCCTGGGCGCGGTCGCCGCCATCAACCAGCGCAACATCAAGCGCCTCATGGCGTATTCGTCGATCGGGCATGTCGGCTATGCCCTCATCGGGCTGGCGGCAGGCAGCGCCGCCGGGGTGCGCGGCATCCTGGTCTACCTCTCGATCTACCTCTTCATGAATATCGGCACCTTCGCCGTGATCCTGTGCATGCGCCGCGCCGGCAAGATGGTCGAGGGCATCGAGGATCTCGCCGGATTGTCGCGCACGCATCCGGGGCTGGCGCTGGCGCTCGGCATCTTCATGTTCTCGATGGCCGGCATCCCGCCCTTGGCGGGCTTCTTCGCCAAATTCTACATCTTCATGGCGGCTATCGACGCCGGGCTGCCGGTGCTGGCCGTCATCGGCGTGCTGGCCAGCGTGGTGGGCGCGTTCTATTACCTGCGCATCGTCAAGCTGATGTATTTCGACGAGCCGAAGGGCAGCTTCGACGCGCCCGGCCGCGAGCTCCAGGCCGTGGTGCTGCTCTCGGCGCTGGTGATCCTGTTCTTCTTCGCCTGGCCCGATCCGCTGGTCAACGCCGCCGACGCGGTCGCCGCCGCGCTCTTCGCCGGATGAGGCCGGCCGCGCGTACGCCGTTCTTCGAGTTCGTCCAGTTCGAGACGCTGCCCAGCACGAGCGAGGAGGCGAAGCGCCGCGCCCGCGCCGGCGCGGCCGAGGGCACGGTGATCGTCGCGCGCGAGCAGAGCGCCGGCCGCGGCCGGCAGGGGCGCCCCTGGTCCTCGCCGCCGGGCAATCTCTATTGCTCGCTGATCCTGCGCCCGGCGGTCGCACCCGCCCAGGCGGCACAACTCGGATTTGCCGCGGCGCTGGCGGTCGGCGGCGCCTGCCGGCGCTTCCTGCCGAAGGGCGTTGCGCTCGCCTATAAATGGCCGAACGACGTGCTGCTCGGCGGCGGCAAGGCCGCCGGGATCCTCCTTGAATCCGAGACCGATCCGCGCGGCGCGCTGGCCTTCATCGTCGTCGGCATCGGCGTCAATCTGGTCTCGCACCCGGCGGATACCGAATTTCCGGCGACCTCGCTCAAATCCGCCGGCGCCGCGCGGGACGTGGCCGCGTCGGCCTTCCTCGAAGCCCTCGCGCCCGGGCTGCTGCTTTGGTATGAGCGGTGGCGCGGCCAGGGCTTCGCCGCCTTGCGCCAGGGCTGGCTCGACAGCGCCTATGGTCTCGGCGAGGCGATCCGCGTCCGCCTGCCGGGGGAAGAGATCGCCGGCCGTTTCGTCGGGCTCGACGAGGACGGCGTGCTCTTGCTGGACGGCCCCTCCGGCCGCCGCCGCATCGCCGCCGCCGAGGTGTTTCCGGCAAGCGCCGCGTAGGGAGAGTCGCCATGCTGCTCGCGATCAACGCCAACAACACCAACACGGTGTTCGCCGTGTGGGACGGCGCCACGCTCAAGGGCTCGTGGCGCGCCGGCACCGCGCCGGGCCGCACCGCCGACGAATACGTCGTCTGGCTCGATCATCTGCTGGCGCTCGAGAAGCTGTCGCGCGCCAAAATCTCGCGCGCCATCATCGCCAGCGTCGTGCCCGAGGCGAATTTCAATTTGCGCCGGCTGTGCCGCCACTATTGCGGGACCGAGCCGCTGGTGGTGGGCGAGGAGGGAGTCAAGATCGGCGCCAAGGCGCTGGTCGATCAGGCGGCGGAGGTCGGCGCGGACCGGCTGGTCAACACAGTGGCGGCGCATGACCGCTACAAGGGTCCGCTGATCGTCGTCGATTTCGGCACCGCGACGACCTTCGACGTGGTCGATCGCGACGGCAATTACCGCGGCGGCGTCATCGCGCCCGGCATCAATCTGTCGCTCCAGGCGCTGCACCAGGCCGCGGCCAAGCTGCCGAGCGTGCCGATCCGCCGCACCGACAATGTCATCGGCACCAGCACCATCGCCTGCATGCAATCCGGCATCTTCTGGGGTTATGTCAGCCTGATCGAGGGGCTGGTCGCGCGCATCCGCCAGGAGTTCGGCGCCAAGATGAGCACCGTCGCCACCGGCGGGCTGGCGGCGCTGTTCGACGGCGCCACGCCGGCGATCGACCGCACCGATCCGCATCTGACGCTGTGGGGCCTCTATCTGATCGACCGGCTCAACCGGAAGAAGAGCGGCAAGCGCGCGACATGAACGGCGCAATCCCGCCGCTTGATCGGCTGCCCAATCCCAACCGGCCCGACGAGCTGGCCTTCCTCGCCTTGGGCGGGGTGGGCGAGATCGGCATGAACATGTCGCTCTACGGCTATGCCGGGCGCTGGCTGATGATCGATTGCGGCATCACCTTCGCCGACGACACGCTGCCCGGAATCGACGTCATCATGCCCGATCCGGGCTTCATCGCCGCGCGCATCGACACGCTGGACGGGCTGGTGGTGACCCACGCGCATGAGGATCATATCGGCGCGATTCAGTACCTGTGGCCGCAGCTCAAATGCCCGGTCTACGCCACGCCCTTCACCGCCGCGGTGCTGCGCCTCAAGCTGATCGAGGCCGGGCTCGAGCATGTCGTGCCGATCGTCGAGATCCCGCTTTCCGGCCGGTTCAAGGTCGGGCCGTTCGACATCGAGCTGGTGACCTTGACGCATTCGATCCCCGAGCCCAATGCCGTCATCCTGCGCACGCCGCTCGGCACCATCCTCCATACCGGCGACTGGAAATTCGACGCCGAGCCCTTGGTTGGGGAAGTATCCGACTATGCGGGGCTGACGCGCCTCGGCGCGGAAGGCGTGCTGGCGATGATCTGCGATTCGACCAACGCGATGCGGCCGGGCGAGGCCGGGTCCGAGGCCGATGTGAAACGCTCGCTGATCGATCTGGTCGGCCGATGCGAGCAGCGCGTCGCGGTGGCCTGCTTTTCCTCCAACGTGGCGCGGCTCACCTCCATCGTCGCGGCGGCGCGGGCGCATGACCGCCATGTGGCGCTGGTCGGCCGCTCGCTGTGGCGCATCGAGCATGCGGCGCGCGAGACCGGCTATCTCCAGGGCGTGCCGCCGTTCCTGACCGACGAAGAGGCGTCGTATCTGCCGCGCAACAAGGTGCTGCTGATCTGCACCGGCAGTCAGGGCGAGCCGCGCTCAACCCTGGCGCGCATCGCCGAGGACGAGCATCCCAACATCGTGCTAGAGGAAGGCGACACCGTGATCTTCTCCTCGCGCATCATCCCCGGCAACGACCGCGCCATCGGGCGGCTGCAAAACGCGCTGGCGAAGCTCGGCGTCAAGATCATCACCGAACACGACGCGCTGGTGCATGTCTCGGGCCATCCGGCGCAGGACGAGCTCACCCGCATGTACCAGATGGTGCGGCCGCGCATCGCCGTGCCGGTGCATGGCGAGCACCGGCACCTCATGGCGCAGGCGCGCCTCGCCGAGCAATGCCAGGTGCCGCAGACGATCGTCACCCGCAACGGCGAGGTGGTGAAGCTGGCGCCCGGCCCGGCCTCGGTGATCGGCCAAGTGCCGGTCGGCCGGCTGGTGACGGACGGGAAGGGGCTGTCCGACGCCGCCGGCCCGGCGGTGGCGAGCCGCAAGCGCATGGTGTTCAACGGCGCGGCGCTCGCCACGGTGGTGATGGACCGGGGCGGCCGGCTGCTGGCGCCGCCGCAGGTGACGGTGGAAGGCTTGCCGGAGGACGAATCCTGGGCGAGCCTGAGCGAGCGCGTCGCCGAGGCGATCTCCGCGCTCAACCCCGGCGAGCGGCGTGACGATGACAAGGTGCGCGAGGCGGCGCGGCTCGCCGTGCGCCGCGCGCTGAAGGATTGGCACGGCAAGAAGCCGGTGACGCAGGTGCATCTGGTGCGCATCGGCAAGGAGGCGACATGATCGGCCGGCTCAACCACGTCGCCATCGTCGTGCCCGACGTCGCCGCGGCGGCGAAGCTCTATCGCGGCCTGCTCGGCGCGCAGGTGTCGGAGCCGGTGAAGCTGCCGGCGCATGGCGTGACCACGATCTTCGTCAATCTGCCGAACGCCAAGATCGAGCTCTTGGAGCCTCTGGGCGACAAATCCCCCATCCGGGCCTTCCTCGCGCGCAACCCGGCCGGCGGCATGCACCATCTCTGCTTCGAGGTCGCTGACATCCTGGCGGCGCGCGACAAGCTGGAAAGCGAGGGCGCGCGCGTGCTGGGCGACGGCGCGCCCGCCATCGGCGCGCATGGCAAGCCCGTGCTGTTCCTCCATCCCAAGGATTTCTGCGGCACGCTGATCGAGCTCGAGGAGGTTTAGGCGGGTCTCATGAACTGGATTCTCGATATCGCGCTTTATCTGCTGATCTGGTGGATCGCTCTCTTCGCGGTGCTGCCCTGGGGCATCAAGCCGGCGCGGGAAGCCGAGCAGGGCCATGATTCGGGCGCGCCGGCGCAGCCGCGTCTCCTCGTCAAGGCCGCCGTCACGACGGTGGTGGCGGCGCTGCTGTGGTACGTCATCCATGGTGCGCTGCTGTGGGAATTGGCGCGGCTGCGCAACCAATGAGCGCCGCCTATTGCAAGGCGGCACCCGGCCATGAATTCCATGGCCCCTATCACGACAGCGAATACGGCTTTCCGTCGCGCGACGATGCCGTGCTGTTCGAGCGGCTGGCGCTCGAGATCAACCAGGCGGGATTGTCCTGGCTCACCGTGCTGAAGAAGCGCGCCGCCTTCGCCAAGGCGTTCAAGGGCTACGACATCGACCGGGTGGCGAAATTCGGCGCGCGCGACGTCAAGCGGCTGCTCGACGATGCGGCGATCATCCGCAACCGCCTCAAGGTCGCCGCCGTGATCGAGAACGCCGGGCGCTTGCGCGCCATCCGCGACAGCCATGGCAGCTTCGCCGCCTGGCTCGATGCGCACCATCCGTTGTCGAAGGACGAATGGGTGAAGCTCTTCAAGCGGAGCTTCGTCTTCACCGGCGGCGAGATCGTCGGCGAGTTCCTGATGAGCCTCGGCTATCTCCCGGGCGCGCACCAGAAGAGCTGCCCGATCTTCCGCCGCGTCGGGCGCCATGTCCCGTG
The DNA here is from genome assembly GCA_035648735.1 of Allostellaceae bacterium. Classification (GTDB taxonomy): domain Bacteria; phylum Pseudomonadota; class Alphaproteobacteria; order ATCC43930; family CGMCC-115725; genus REEB95. The sequence goes on along the minus strand of DASRKX010000081.1, from coordinate 4,556 downwards.
GCGGCGCGCGAGCAAGAAGGGCAGGGCGGACAAAAAATAAGGCAAGAACGGATAACCGTTTCTTGCCTTGAGACTGGCCGCGCCCGTGCGCGCGACCGATGGTTTAGGATCGCCTCCCCCCGTCCGTCGGACGATTTTCCTCCCTAAACTTGGGCCGGGACGCATTCTGGCGCGCGCCGCCTGACACCGGAACGAACCGTAGCGAAATCGCCCGCCAGCGTCACATTAAATTTTGCACTGGAGCCCGCGCTAAAGCGAGTCGAAGCGGAGCATTGCGGCAGCCATCTTGGCGCATCGTCCCGGCTTCGGCTAGAGTGCGGCGCCGCCGACGCCACCAACAAGAAGCGAGCTCGCCTTGCGCCTATCGCAATACTTCCTGCCGCTGCTGAAGGAAAACCCGAGCGAGGCGCAGATCGTCTCGCACCGGCTGATGCTGCGTGCCGGCATGATCCGCCAATCGGCGTCCGGCATCTATACCTGGCTGCCGCTGGGTTTCCGTGTCCTGCAGAAGGTCGAGCAGATCGTGCGCGAGGAGCAGGACGCCGCCGGCGCGCTCGAGCTGCTGATGCCGACGCTGCAGCCGGCGGAGCTGTGGAAGGAAAGCGGCCGTTACGACGTCTATGGCGAAGAGATGCTGCGCATCACCGACCGGCACAAGCGCCCGATGCTCTATGGCCCGACCAACGAAGAGCTCATCACCGAAATCTTCCGCAGCGCGGTCAAGAGCTACCGCGATTTGCCGAAGAATCTCTATCACATCCAGTGGAAATTCCGCGACGAAATGCGGCCGCGCTTCGGCGTCATGCGCGGCCGCGAATTCCTGATGAAGGACAATTATTCCTTCGACCTCGACAAGGCTGGCGCGCTGGTCTCGTACTTCAAGATGTTCCAGGCCTATCTGAAGACGTTCAAGCGCATGGGCCTGACGCCGATTCCGGTGCGCGCCGATACCGGCCCGATCGGCGGCGACCTCAGCCACGAATTCCATGTCCAGGCCGAGACCGGCGAGAGCAAGCTGTTCTACGACAGCGACATCGAGCGGCTCGACATCGCCGGCATCGATCCGGCGAGTCCCGGTGTGCAGGATTACGTGCGGCAATGGTACGCCGCGACCGACGAGAAGCACGATGCGGCGGAATTCGCGCGCGTGCCCGAGGCGCGGCGCCGCGAGGCGCGCGGCATCGAAGTCGGCCAGCTGTTCTATTTCGGCACCAAATACTCGGCGCCGATGAAGGCGGCGGTCGCCGGCCCCAAGGGCGAGAGCATCGCGGTCGAGATGGGCTCCTACGGCATCGGCGTGTCGCGGCTGGTCGGCGCCATCATCGAAGCGAGCCACGACGAGGCCGGCATCATCTGGCCCGACAGCGTGGCGCCGTTCCGCGTCGGGCTCATTAATCTGCGGCCGGCCGACAAGAAATGCGCCGAATGCGCCGAAGGCCTCTATGCGCGGCTGACGAAATCCGGCATCGATACGCTCTACGACGAGCGCGAGGAATCGCCCGGCGCCAAATTCTCCGGCATGGATTTGATCGGCCTGCCGTGGCAAATCGTGATCGGACCGCGTGGCTTGGAAAAGGGCATTGTTGAAATGAAGAACCGCAAGACCGGCGCGAAGCAGGAGCTGTCGCCCGACGCCGCCCTCAACCACCTCCTGGGTAACCCATGATCCTCGGTGCTTTCGAGCGGATGGTCGCCTTCCGCTATCTGCGCGCGCGGCGGCAAGAGGGCTTCATCTCCGTCATCGCCATTTTCTCGCTGACCGGCATCGCGCTCGGCGTGGCGACGCTCATCATCGTCATGTCGGTGATGAACGGCTTTCGCGCCGAGCTGCTGGGCCGCATCCTCGGCTTCAACGGCCATATGAGCGTTTATGCGGCGCAAGGGTCTCAGCTCACCGATTACGATGCGATCGCCGCCAAGATCAAGGCCGTGCCGGGCATCGTCGCGGCGCGGCCGACCGTCGAGGGGCAGGTGATGGCGACGTCGCGCGACCAGGCGTCGGGCGTGATTGTGCGCGGCCTCACCGCCGACGAGCTGCGGGAGCAGACCGAGATCGCCAAGAGCGTTTCGCCCGCCACGCTCGACCAGTTCAAGGACGACGGCATCATCGTCGGCTCGCGCCTGGCGTTCAAGCTGGGTATCCATCCCGGCGACACGCTGACGCTGATCTCGCCGCAGGGCACCGCCACCGCCTTCGGCACGGTGCCGCGGATCAAGAGCTATCATGTCGTCGGCACCTTCAACGTCGGCATGTACGAATTCGACAGCGGCGTGATCTTCATGCCGATGCCGGCGGCGCAGCTCTTCTTCAATCTGCCCAACGCGGTCACCGACATCGAGGTCTTCGTCCAGGATCCCGACGCGATAGCCGGCTACGACCGCGCCGTGTCGAGCGCGCTCGGCGGCAATGCGCGCATCTTCGACTGGCAGAGCAGCAATCTCAGCTTCTTCAACGCGGTGCAGGTCGAGCGCAACGTCATGTTCCTGATCCTGACGCTGATCATCGTGGTGGCGGCGTTCAACATCGTCTCCAGCATGATCATGCTGGTGAAGGACAAGACCCACGACATCGCCATTTTGCGCACCATGGGCGCCACGCAGGGAATGATCCTGCGCATCTTCATGCTGTCGGGCGCCAGCATCGGAATCATCGGCACCATCCTGGGCTTTGTCCTGGGCGTCGAATTCGCCTCGCATATCGAGCAGATCCGCCAATTTGTCCAGGCGATCATCGGCAAGGATCTGTTTTCGGCCGAGATCTATTTCCTGACGCAGATTCCGGCGCGCGTTGACCCCTACGAGGTCGGCACGGTGCTGGCGATGGCCTTCGGCCTATCCTTCCTGGCGACGATCTACCCGTCGTGGCGGGCGGCCCGGCTCGATCCGGTCGAGGCGCTGCGCTATGAGTGAGGCCGCCATCGAGCTGCGCCGGGTCGAACGCGTCTTCAAGCAGGCGGGCAAGCCGCTGCCGGTGCTGCGCGGCGTCGATCTGACGCTGCGCGCTGGCGAGATCGTGGCGCTGCTCGGGCCGTCCGGCGCGGGCAAATCGACGCTGCTGCATATCGCCGGGCTGCTCGAGCGGCCGGATGGCGGCGAGGTCGTGCTCGGCGGGCGCGATTGCGGCCGGATGAACGACGAGCAGCGCACCGAGACCAGGCGCGGCGCCATCGGCTTCGTCTACCAGTTCCACCATCTGCTGCCGGAATTCTCGGCCGCCGAGAACGTCATGCTGCCGCAGATGATCGCGGGCACGGCGCGCGGCGTTGCCCGCGCCCGCGCGATGGAGCTGCTCGGGCAGGTGGGATTGACCGCGCGCGCCGATCACCGCCCGGCGCGACTGTCGGGCGGCGAGCAGCAGCGCGTGGCGATCGTCCGCGCGCTCGCCAACCGGCCGAAGCTGCTGCTGGGCGACGAGCCGACCGGCAATCTCGATCACGCGACCGCGGGCGAGGTCGTCGCCGTGCTGCTCGATCTGGTGCGCCGCACCGGCCTCGCGGCGCTCATCGCCACGCATAATCTGGAACTGGCGCGGCGCATGGACCGCACCCTGGCGATCGAGGACGGCAAAATCGTCGCGGTCTAATTGCCTTCGGGCGTCTTGGGCGCGTTGTCGGGGTGCCACTGCCCCTTGCGCATGCGCGAGACCTTGATCGACTTGAACAGCCCCGCCCGGCGGAACGGCTCGTTCGCGACAAAGGCATCGACCGCCGCGCGGCTCGTGGCGTTGACGAGCGCGACGCTGCCGAGCCGCTGCGAGGCGTCCTCGGCCAGCAGCGCGCCGCCCAGCACCAGGATGTCCTTGTGCTGCTCGAGATAGGCCAGATGCTCGTCGACCTTGGCCTTGCGAATCTCGCCGGCGCCGTCGGGCCGGTCTTCCTGGTAGATGATGTAGAGCATCGCGGTCCTTTCGCTTTGCCGTCCCGGCGCCGCCGGCTCGCCGACGACGGAAGAATTGACGGCGTCCGTCAGTCGCCGAACCCCAGGAAGTTGCGAATGGCGCGGTTCAATCGGGCGATGTCGTCCGCGGCCAGATATCCGATTCGGGCGCCGATCTTCGTCTTTGGAACGGTCATGATTTTGTCCACCATCATCCGGCCGGCTGTCCGCAATCCGTTATCGGCGTTCGGCTCGACCGGTACTCGGAACAGAGGGGCGTCCGTCGGATCGGTCGTGAATCCGCAAACGGTGAGGGAGTCGGTCATGTCGAAGCGGTCGTCTTGAAGGATCACGGCGGGGCGTGGCTTGCCGGCGTAGCCTCCGGCACCCGCGACGGTCCAAATTTCGCCGCGCTTCACGCGCCGCTCCAGTCGGACACTGCGTCGACGAAGTCCTGATCCTCCTTGGCGTGCGGGCTCTCCGCCACGGCGCGCGATTGGCGGTGCGCCTCGGCCGCGAAGGCGGGGGAACCTATGTCCGGAATTCCAAGTACGTCGCGCGCGAGGGAGCGCTTCTCTTCGGGAATCTCGGGCCAGAGCGTCTCGTACAAATCGACCGGGAGAATGAACCAGGTCGGCATCCCGTGCGACACGGGATTGCCCTTGTCGTTGGGGTCGTCC
>DASRKX010000080.1:0-2096 GCA_035648735.1 Allostellaceae bacterium | reverse complement strand
GCCGCGCCCCTCTTTTTTCGAGAGTAGTCCCATGCTGGTCCACCGCCGGAAGCTGCGCATCGAATGGGGCCAGTGCGACCCCGCCGGCATCGTCTTCTACCCGCAATATTTCATCATCTTCGACGTCAGCACGGCGCAGCTTTTCGAGCGCACCGGGCTCGCGGGCGCGGCGATGCGCGCCAAATACGGCATCATCGGCTTCCCGCTGGTGGAAGCGGGCGCGCGTTACCTGCTGCCCTGCCATTTCGACGACGCGGTCGAGATCGAAAGCGGCGTCGAGATTTGGGGCCGCTCGAGCTTCACCGTGCGCCACCGCATCCTGAAGGGCGCCAAGGAGGCGGTGGTCGGCTTCGAGAAGCGCATCTGGGCGGCCGGCCATCCGGACCGCGGCGGCATCAAGCCGCTGCCGGTGCCCGACGAGGTCAAGGCGGCCCTGTCCGATGCCAGCGGCAAGACGCGGCTGGCGTAGAGCAATATCGGCCCGAATCAAATCGTTGCGCCCCCTCACCCTTCCCTCTCCCCCCAATTGGGGGAGAGGGTTTCTTTGGGTTGGCAAGGCGCAAGCCGAGCCTTAGCCAAATCGGGGCGAGGATTGCTTTGGAGCCTGGCGCGGCCGCCCACAATCCCAATCTTGGGACGGGGACGGGCGTTCCATCCGAGGCATAGTACCGATGTTCCTTGTCTCCTGGACAAGGACACCGTAGTTGACTGGCCGGCCGCTCCCCCTGGGGTGGCCGGCTTTTTCTTGGGAGTCGGCACCGCGCTATGGTGAAATGCCCGCCAATCACCCAAGCGAGGCAAGGATGGCCGGACGGATCGAAGCGCGGTTGAAGGAGCTTAAGATCGAGCTGCCCAAGGCGGCCCGGCCGCAGGCGAATTACGTGCCGTCGACAAGGGCGCCCTTCGCCCGCGGCAGCAACATCCTCTTCATCTCGGGCCAGTTGTCGCAATGGAACGGCGAGCCGCGCTTCATCGGCAAGCTCGGCGGCGCCATCTCGAAGCCCGACGGCAAGGCGGCGGCGCGCATCTGCGGCCTCAATATCCTGGCGCATGTCAAGGCGGCGCTCGACGGCGATCTCGACCGCGTCAAGCAATGCCTGCGCATCAACGGCTTCGTCAACTCGCTGCCGGATTTCGTCGAGCAGCCGGAGATCGTCAACGGCTGCTCCGACCTGATGGTCGAGGTGCTGGGCGATGCCGGGCGTCATTCGCGAATCGCCATCGGCGTCGCGTCGCTGCCGCACGGCATGGCGGTGGAGATCGACGCGATCTTCGAAGTCGAATAGGGACGATCCCGGAGAGGCAATGGACGGCAGCGACCGGCGCGCGATCCGCATCATCGACGGCCTCGGCGAAATCCCGGCGGCCGAATGGGATGCCTGCGCCGGCGCGGACAATCCATTCGTCGGCCACGCCTTCCTCCAGGCGCTGGAGGAATCGGGCTCGGCGACGGCCGAAACCGGCTGGCTGCCGCAGCACATCCTGCTCGAGGATGCCGATCGGCGGCTGATCGGCGCCGTGCCGCTCTATGTCAAGAGCCACTCCTACGGCGAATATGTCTTCGACCATGGCTGGGCCGATGCGTACCAGCGCGCCGGCGGCACCTATTACCCGAAGCTGCTGGCGGCGGTGCCGTTCACGCCGGTGACCGGCCCACGACTCCTCGTAAGACCCGGTGCCGGCCGCGATGCGGCGAAGCTGCTGGTCGCGGCGCTCCTCGAAGTCGCCAAGCGCGCCAAGGTGTCGTCGCTGCACGTCAACTTCCCGACCGCGGCCGAGGCCGATCTCCTGGCCGAAGCGGGCTTCATGCTGCGGCTCGGCCGCCAGTTCCATTGGGAAAACGCGGGCTATGCAAGTTTCGACGATTTCCTCGCGGCGTTGAGCGCGCGCCGGCGCAAGCAGATCAAGCGCGAGCGGCGCGCGGCGCTTGAAGGCGGCGGCTCGGGCGGCATCGAGATCGAGACCTTGACCGGCGGCGATATCGCCACGCGGCATTGGGATGCGTTCTTCGCCTTCTACACCGCGACCTCGGACAAGAAATGGGGCGCGGCTTACCTCACGCGCGAATTCTTCGATCTCCTCGGCCAACGCATGGC
>DASRKX010000079.1:0-3184 GCA_035648735.1 Allostellaceae bacterium | reverse complement strand
CTGCGTGGCTGGTATAGACCGTTATTCCATTGCCATCAGGATCGGACAACTGGAAGTAGTCGTGACCAAACAATTGGTCTTGAGCAATTGCATCTACGGACAACCCCTTTTCCAGCAAAGTTGTCCTATACATTTCCAGATCGCTCCTAGATTTTCCGTCAATCATCAAGTCGAGTCGTTCGTTAAAAAGAGCCCCACGCTGGCCAAGCTGGCTAGAACTTAGTGAAGTTGGCAATTCATCGTTTTTATTGAAAAGCAAAATGTGTGTACCGCCTCGCAATTCGATGATCGCTAAATCGGGAAATATCCCAAACGGACGCAAGCCCAATTTTGTGTAAAATTGATAACTGATATCAATGTCACTAACCTTCATGACAAAATGTCCGAAGGCTGCAGCCGGCAAATTGTTGTTCATATTTCCAGACTCGCTTGGCGATAAACGGTGAGAGGGTGTCAACGATTCGATTCGGGCGGATATCAGCCTAGTCGCCGATCGCCAGCACGACGTTGCCGATCAGCTTGCCGCCCTCGACCGCGCGATGCGCCTCGGCTATGTCGTCGAGCGGGAAGCTCTTGGCGATGCTGTGCTCCAACGCGTCGGCCTCGAGCATCGAGGTGATTCCGGCGATGGCGCGCTGGCGGTCCTCCGGTGTCAGCTCGTAGACGATGAGGAATTTCAGCGTATAGCTGTTCTGCAGCAGCGGACGGAAGGGCAGCGGGATCGAGCCCGGATCGTTCGAGCCGTAGCACACCAGCGTGCCGTGCGGCTTGAGGACGCCCTCGGACAAAAGCTTCGCCGTCGTCGACAGATCCATGTCGATGATGAAATCGACGCCGGCGTCGGCGGTGAGCTTTTTCACCTCTTCCGCGACGTTCCGCCGCTTGTAGTCGATGACCTCCGCGCAGCCGGCTTCGCGGGCGTGATCCGCGCGCTCGGCCGAGGCGGTGCCGATGATTCGCGCGCCGGCGCGCTTCGCCATCTGCGCCGCGTAATGGCCGACCGCCGCCGCCGCGCCGATGACCAGCACGGTCTTGCCCTTGACGGCGCCGAGCAGGTGAACCGCCTGGAAGGCGGTGAGGGCGGGAATGCCGAGGCAGGCGCCGGCGGCGAAATCCGTGCCGGGCGGCAGCCGCACCGCCTGGGCCGCCGGCAAGGCGATGTATTCCGCCGCGGTGCCGAAGGGCCGCTGCCACTGGCCGTTCCACACCCAGACGCGCTCGCCCTGGCGCGATGGCGGCACGCCGGCGCCGACCTTGTCGATCACGCCGGCGCCGTCGCTCTGCGGCACGATCTTCGGCACGTTGAGCGGGCGGGCGGCGCGCGATTTCACGTCCGAGGGATTGACGCCGGAGGTCGCCAGCTTGACGCGCACCTCGCCGGGCCCCGGCTCGGGCGTCGGCAGCTCGCCGAGCTTCAGCACCTCGGCGGCGGGACCGTTCTTCTCGTACCAGGCGGCGCGCATCGTTTTGGCTCCGTTTCTTTGTCGGCAGGGGCGTGGAGTAATGATAGCGTCGGCGCCGATCCTTGGCCATCTGGAGAATGTCGGTTGATTCCGAACCGGGGCGGCACCGGCTTCATGCGCTGGCTCACCAGGCCGCCGTCGAAACGGTGGCGCCGCTACAACCGCCTCTCCAAGGCCATCCTCGGGCATCGTCAGACCGCGCGCATGTTCTTCGGCGCCCGGATGGTCTGCGATCTCGACGATTACATCGGCATCCGGCTCCGCCGCTTCGGCTTCTGGGAGCCGCATATCTCGGGACTCATTCAAAGCCGCCTGCGCCCGGGCGACGTGTTCTGCGACGTCGGCGCCCATATCGGCTATTACACGCTGCTCGCGGCAAAAGCGGTCGGGCCGGCCGGGACGGCGATCGCCATCGAGCCGCATCGGCCGTTCTTCGAAACGCTGCGCGCCCATGTCGCGCTCAATGACCTGCGCAATGTGCGGGCGGTCCAGGCCGCGATCGCCGAGCGCGCGGGAACGGTCGCGCTGTTTCACGGTCCCAAGGGCAATTCCGGCATGACCACGACGGTGGCGTCGCGCGGGCATGGCGCCGCCGGCGAGGCGCGGGCCTTGCCGCTCGAGGAGATTCTCCAGCCGAACGAGATCGCGCGGCTGCGGCTGCTCAAGATCGACATCGAAGGCGCCGAAGGGCCGATGCTGCGGCATCTGCTCGACACCATCGACCGTTATCCGAAGGACATGGAGATCGTCGTCGAGATGGCGGTCGACGCGCTGAGCCCCGGCGGCCCCGACGCCAACGATATTATCGCGCGTTTCGTCGCCGCCGGCTTCGCCGCCTATGCGGTGCCGAATCCCTACGATATCCAATCCTATGTCGCCTTCGCGGATTTAATCGCACCGGCGCCGTTGAAGCTGCCGCTGAGCGCGCAGACCGATGTATTGTTCTCCCGGACATATCAAGGCCGCCGAGTCGCATGAATCTGACGCTCTACAACACGCTGACGCGCCGTAAGGAATCGTTCGAGCCGTTGGACGCCAAGAACGTGCGCATGTATGTGTGCGGGCCGACGGTCTACGATCTGGCGCATATCGGCAATGCGCGGCCGGTCATCGTCTTCGACGTGCTCTATCGCCTGCTGCGCGACGCCTACGGCGCGGCGCATGTGCGCTACGTGCGCAACATCACCGACGTCGACGACAAGATCAACGCCGCGGCGCAGGCGAACGGCGAGGGCATCCGCGATTTGACGGAGCGCACCGTTATGGCGTTCCACGCGGACGTGGCGGCGCTGGGGTGCCTGCCGCCCGATGTCGAGCCGCGCGCCACCGAGCACATCGCGCCGATGATCGCGATGATTGAGACGCTGCTCGCCACGGGCAACGCCTATGCGGCGGAAGGCCATGTCCTGTTCTCGATCAAGAGCATGAGCGATTACGGCAAGCTGTCGCGCCGCGACCGCGACGAGATGATCGCCGGCGCCCGGGTCGAGGTGGCACCCTATAAACGCGACGCCGCCGATTTCGTCTTGTGGAAGCCGTCGCCCGCCGATCTGCCCGGCTGGGACAGCCCGTGGGGCAGGGGCCGGCCGGGCTGGCATCTCGAATGCTCGGCGATGAGCGAGGCGCATCTCGGCGAATCGTTCGACATCCATGGCGGCGGCCTCGACCTCATCTTCCCGCACCACGAGAACGAGATCGCGCAGAGCGAATGCGCGCATGGC
>DASRKX010000078.1:0-28589 GCA_035648735.1 Allostellaceae bacterium | reverse complement strand
GTCGGCGACGATCTCGGCGCGCGTGCCTTCGACCACGATCTCGCCGAAATGCATGACGGTGATGCGCTCGGCGAAATCGAGCGCCACATCCATGTCGTGCTCGATCATGACGATGGTGACGTCGCGCGGGATGCCGGCCAGCAGCTTCCGCACGTCGCGCCGCTCGTCGACCGAGAGGCCGGCGAAGGGCTCGTCGAGCAGCAGGACTTTCGGGTTTTGCGCCAGCGCCATGGCGATCTCGACGCGGCGGCGCTCGCCGTAGGACGTCTCGGACAGCGGCCGCAGGGCCAAATGCGCGAGGCCGACGCGCCCCAGCGCCTGCTCGGCGGCGGCCATCAGATGACGCTGACCTTCCAAGCGGCGCAGCGGATTCCAGCGCAGGCCCGAAAGGCCGAGAAGCGACAGCATGACGTTGCGCAGCAGCGTGTCGCGCGGGAACAGGGTGATGATCTGATAGGTGCGCGACAATCCCAGATGCGCGCGGCGGCGCGACGGCAGGCGCGTGAGCTCCTGACCGAACAGCGCCACCGAGCCGCCATCGGCGCGCAGCTCGCCGGCGATCAGGTTGAACAGCGTCGTCTTGCCGGCGCCGTTGGGACCGATGATGAGGCGGCGCTCGCCCGGCGCGACGGCGAGATCGATGCCGCGCGTGACGCGGAGGCCGCCGAACGACTTCTCGAGCTTAGCGATCGCCAGCGCGGTCATGGGCGCGCATCCTCCGCCGCGCGCGCGGCGCGGCCCTTGAACAGGCGGCGGACGAGCCGCGTCGTGCCCGGCACCAAGCCTTCGGGCATGAAGATGACGATGGCGACGAAGATCGCGCCCAGCAGCATGTTCCAGCGCTCGATATAGGCGCTGGCGACGTTCTTGATGACGACGACGAGAGCCGCCCCCGCCAGGGGCCCCAGGAGCGTGCCCGAACCGCCCGAGATCACCATCAGCACGACTTCGGCCGAGGATGTCAGCGACAGCGATTGCGGGCTGATGAACTGCGTGTAGTAGACGAAGAGGATGCCGGCGATGCCGGTGAGCAGGCCCGAAAACAGGCAGGCGCAAAACCGGATTCCCCAGACGTGATAACCCAGCGCGTTCATGCGCCGCGGCTGGTCGCGCACGCCCTTGAGGCTGGCGCCGAAGGGCGACGCGACGAAGATGGCGCAAACCGCCACCGCCAGCAGGAACACCGCCAGCGTGGCGTAATAGAAGGCCTCCGCCGAGGCCAGCGACAGGCCAAGAATTTCCGGCCGCGCCACGACGTTGACGCCGTTGTCGCCGCGCGTGAGGCTGATCCAGCGATAGGCCAGGCCCCAGATTATCTGGCCCAGCGCCAACGTGATCATGATGAAGCCGATGCCGGTCGCGCGCAACGCAAGGACGGCGAAAACCGCCGTGCCCGCCACCGTGGCGATGAGCGCCACGAGGATCGCCGCGCTATGCGGTAGCCCGGCGCTGAGCGCGATCGCCGTGGCATAAGCGGCGATGCCGAAGAGGCCGGCATGGCCGAGCGAGACCAGCCCGGCATAGCCCAGCAGGATGTTCACGCCCATGGCGAAGACGGCATAGATCAGGATCTGGCTGACGATGTTGACGTAATAAACGCCGCCGACCCAGAACGGCGCCGTGAGCAGCGCCAGGAGGGCGAGCGCCAAGGCGACGCGCTTTCCGCTCATGTCACGGGTCGCCCGAACAGGCCCTGCGGCCGCAGCACCAGCACCAGAACCATCGGCAGGAAGAGGACGAAATAGGCCAGCTCCGGCAGCAGCGCCTGGCCGAAATTATAGAGGAAGCCGATGATGAAGCTGCCGACCAGGGAGCCCGGCAGGCTGCCGGCGCCGCCCAGGATCACCACCACCAGCGCCAAGGGCAGCATGTCGGCATCGAGCCCCGGATAGACCGAGAGAATGGGCGCGCCCATCATCCCGGCGAAGCCGGCGAGCCCGGCACCGAGGCAGAAGACAATGGTGAAAAGCCGCGAGACGCGAATGCCGACGACGCGCGCCATCTGCGGATCGTCGACGCCGGCGCGGATCATGGCGCCGAGCCGCGTCCGATCGAGCAGAAGCCACAGGGCTGCCGCGATCACGACGGCGATCGCGATGATGGCGAGGCGATAGATCGGGAAGATCAGCGCGCCGATATGCGCCGCGCCCACCAGGCCCGGCGGCGTCGCCACCGAAATCGGGTCGCCCGTCCACACCATCAGGCAGAAATCGGCGACCATGAAGGAGATGCCGAGCGTCACCAGCACCTGCGCCTGCTCGCTGCCGGCGAGGCGGCGCAGCAGGAAGCGCTCGATCAGCCCGCCGAAAGCGGCGACCAGCAGCCCGGCGAGGATCGCCGCCAGCCAGAACGGCAGGTGGTAGCGGATGACGAAGCTCGCGCCGAAATAGGCGCCGAGCATGAACAGCGAGCCATGCGTCAGATTCGGGATGCGCATCAGCCCGAAGATGAGCGAGAACCCGGCCGAGAGAAGAAACAGCAGGCCGCCCAGCGTCACGCTGTTGACGGCCAGCAACAACCACAGACTCATCGCCCGGCGCTCTCCGTCGCTCCGTCACCGGCCGCGGGCGCCCGAGACGGGCGCCCGCGTCGCCGCTCAGCTCTTCAGCGGCGGAAAGTCCCGCGAATAGACCGGCTGCGCAAGGAACTTCGCTTCCTCATAGGGCCAGAACTGACCGACATTCGTATAGGTCTTGAGCGTGCGGTTGGTGAGCTTGCCGTCTTTGCCCTTCTCGATGCGGCGGATGAAGATGTTGCCGATCACGTTGCCGAAATGGTCGAACTTCACCGGCCCGCGCGGGGTTTCGGTGAGCTGGACCGCGCGCAGCGCCTTGATCAAGGCGGGCCGATCGCTCGTCTTGCCGCCCGTCGCCTTGAGCGCCGCCTCGACCACCTGGCCGTTGACGTAGAGGCCCGCGGCGTAGAAGCCCGGCAGATTGTCGGCCTCTTTCTGGAAATCGGCGATGAAGCGCTTGTTGACCGGGGTGTCGAGATCGATGGTGTAGGGGCAGGCGCTGATCATGCCGATCGCCTCGTCGCCGAAGCTCTTGAGCTGCGCGTCGTCGCCGGCGGTCTCGCCGCCGAGCACCGGCAGCTTGAGGCCCTGGTCTGAATATTGTTTCATGAACTTGACCGGATTCGAGCCGGCGAAGCCCTGCACCACCGCGTCGACGCCGGTGAGCTGCACCAGATAGGGCGTGTAATCCGCCGTGACCAAAGGCGGCCACAGCTTCTTCATGACGCGCCCGCCATTGTCCTCGAAGACCTGCTGGAAGCCGCCCATCTGCTCGTAGCCGAAGGCAAAATCCTCGGAGATGGTGGCGACGGTCTTGAGCTTCATTTCCTTCGCGGCGTAATCGGCCAGCGGCTTCATCGCCTGGGACGAGGTCGCCGAGGCGCGCACGAAATACGGGTTCGGCTTGCGCTGGGTGACGTCCTCGGCGGCGGCGAGGCTCAGCATCGGCGTCTTCGATTCGGCGACATAGTCGCTGATGGCGAGCAACTCGAACGCGGCCAGGGGGCCCAGGATCACGTCCACCTGGTCGCGCTCGACCAGCTCCTGCGCCTTGGTCTTGGCGCCGGCGGGATTGCCGCCGGTATCGGCCGAGATGAACTCGACCTTGCGCCCGGCCATCATGTAGTTGCGTTGCTTGAGCAGGGTGACGACGCCCGCTTCCATCTGGACACCGCCCGCGGCGAGCGGTCCGGTCTTAACCGTCAGCAGGCCGATCTTGACCGGCTTGTTCTGCGCGATGGCCGGCATCGGGAAGGATGCGACGCCCGCCACGGCGGCGGTGCCGGCAAGAAACTTGCGACGATTGACGCGAATGCCCATGAAAATCCTCCCTGATCCCCGGCGCACGGTGGTTCCCGGCGCCTGTGTTTAGGGCATTTTTGCGGGCTGTTCGCCCTTCGCCCCTTTATTCCGGTCAGGATAGAGACTATCCGCCGGATCGCGCAAGATTCATCCGGCAGCGGCGCGGCCCAGCGCCTTGTTGACGCGCGGCATGACCTTGGTCGCCATCAGCTCCATCGAGCGCTTGGCCAGGCCGGGATCGACCCAGTCATGCCCCGCATAGAGCAGCGTGCCGAAATCGCCGGTTCGCCCGTGGAAGGCCAGAAGCTGGTCGACGACGCGGTCGACGTCGCCGCAGATGACGAGCGAGTCCATGACGTAGTCGAGCGTCACGGCGCTGTCGGGCAGGGCGCGGTCGTGCTTGAAGAGCTCGGGCCGGCCGTTGCCGATCAGCTTGATCATTAATTGGTTGTAATAGAAGCGATAGGGGCTGTTGGCGCTCTCCATCGCGTAGCGCCGCGCCACCTTGTCGTTATCGGCGACGAAGACGCTCTTGGCGACGCGCCAATCCTCGCGCCGCGCCGGAAGCCCCGCCTTGACGCAGCCCTGCTCGTACATCGGCCAGTGCGACGCGACCCAGACCGGCTGCAGGAAGTTAGCCGAGATCGGCGTCCAGCCGCGCTGGGCCGCAGCGGTGACTCCCTTGGAGAAGGGCGCCACGGCGGTGACGACAATCGGCGGATGCGGTTTTTGATAAGGCGTCTGAATAATGCCCTGGCCGATATCGGCCAGCAGCGTCTTGCGCGTCGAGACGTTCCAGAATTTTCCTTCGAGATCGTAGGGCGCCGGACTCGACCAGATCTTCAGCACCATGTCGATCGCCTCGACGAACATGGCCGTGCGGTCCTTGTCGAGATTGCCGAACACCTCGGAATCGGACAAAAGCCCGCCCGGGCTGATGCCGAAGAGGAAGCGCCCTTCGAGCAAATGGTCGATCATCGCGACCTGCGCCGCGATCGCCGCCGGATGGCCGTTCGGCAGATTGATCGTGCCGCTGCCGAGCTTGATGCGCTTGGTCTCGGTCATCAGGCTGGCGATGAAGGCGAGGCAGGAGGTGATGGTCTCCGCCTTGTCGGTGATATGCTCGCCGATAAAGGCCTCGATAAAGCCGAGCTTGTCGGCCAGTATGATCGCCTCGCGATCCTCCTTGAGAATCTGCGTGTAGTTGCGCTCCGGCGGGTGGAGCGGCATGGTGAAGAAACCGAGCTTCATGGCTTATTGTTCAATCGATCAATAAGAAAAGTCAAGCGGCAAGGCCGCTCTTGGCCCGGATTTAGGCCTTGCCCAGCGCCGCGAGGATACGGCGCGGGGTCAGCGGCTGGGCGTTGACCCGCACCTTGAAGGGCCTGAGCGCGTCGTTGAGCGCGTTCAGCGCCGCCGCCGGCGCGCCGCCGGTGCCCGCCTCGCCCGCACCCTTGGCGCCCAGCGTCGATTCCAGCGTCGGCGTCTCGATATGGGCCACCGCGATATCGGGCATCTCGGCGGCCATCGGCACCAGGTAATCGGCGAGATTGCCGTTGAGCAACTGCCCCGCCGCGTCATAGACGCATTCCTCGAAGAGCGCGCCGCCGAGCCCCTGCACCACGCCGCCGCGGATCTGCTCGTCGACCAGCATCGGATTGATGACGCGGCCGCAATCCTCGACCACCCAATGCTTCAGGAGGCGGATGAAGCCGGTCTCGACATCGAGCTCGAGATGGCAGGCCTGGATGCCGTTGGTGAAAGCGAAGGGATATAGCCTGGGCAGATAATGCCGCGTCGCCACCATCTCCGGCTGCACGCCGGGCGGCAGCGTGTCGCCGCGGAAATAGGCGGCGCGGCCGACCTCATCGAGTGCGATGCGGCGTTGGCCGGCGGCATCGACCACCCAGCCCTCGGCGAGATCGAGCGCCGCCGCCGGCGTCTGCAGCATGGCGCCGGCGAGATCGAGAATCTGGCCCTTCAGCGCCTGCGCCGCCTGCAGCGTCGCCTCGCCGCCAATGCCGGCGCCGCGCGAGGCCCAGGTGCCGCCGCCATAGGGCGTGCGCTCGGTATCGCCGGTGACGACGCGCACCTTGTCGAGCGCCAGGCCCAGCGCCGAGGCGGCGATCTGCGCCACCATCGCCTCGGTGCCCTGGCCCTGTTCGGTCACGCTCATCGCCACGGTGACGCTGCCGCCGGGATCGAGGCGGATGGTGGCGCCGTCCTGCGCCGAGATCGGCGCGCCGCCGATGCCGTAGAAGGCCGGCCCCGGATTGGTCACCTCGACGAAGCATGCCAGGCCGATGCCGCGATGGACGCCTTTTTTGCGGAGCGCCGCCTGCTCGCGCCGCAGGCCGTCGTAATCCATCAGCTTCAGAAGTTTTTCCAGCGCCGCCTGGTGCGACAGCTTCTCGAATCTCATGCCGGAAGCGGTGGTCCAGGGATAGGCATCGTCCGGGATGAGATTGCGGCGGCGCAGCTCGGCCGGATCGAGATCCAGAGCCTCGGCGGCGCGATCGACCAGCGCCTCGGTCACCGCGACCGCGATCGGATGGCCGACGGCGCGGTACTGCGTCGTCGGCGGCTTGTTCTGGAAGGCGACGCGCAGCCGCGCCCGATAGTTCTTCGCGCGGTACCAGGAGCCGACGAGGTTCACCACCTGATTGCCCTCGACCGCGCTGGTGCGCGGATAGGTGGAATAGGGGCCGATGCCGGTCAGATCGTCGATGGCGAAGGCGAGGATTTCACCGGAGGCCGCCACGGCGAGGCGCGCCTTGACGCGGTGCTCGCGCGCATGGATGTCCGAAGTGAAGGATTCGAGCCGGTCGGCGACGAACTTCACCGGCCGGCCGAGCAGGATGCTCGCCAGCACCGTCGTCATGTCGTCGGGATAGACGTGGATCTTGATGCCGTAGGAGCCGCCGACGTCGTTGCAGATGACGCGCAAGGCCGCCTCCGGCACGCCGAAATGCCGTGCGAAGATCTCCTTCATCATGTGCGGCGCCTGGTTCGAATAATGCACGGTCAGGCGCGGCTCGCTGGCATCGTAATCGGCGAGGATGGAGCGCGGCTCGGGACAGACGCCGGTGTGGCGGCCGAAGGAATATTCCTCCTCGACGATATGCGCGGCGCGGGCGAAAGCGGCATCGACCTCGCCGGCCTCGATGTTCCGGGTGAAGGCGAGATTGTCGCCCATGGCGGCGTGGATCGGCGTCGCGCCCGACGCCAGCGAAGCTTCCATGTCGGTGATCGGCGGCAGCGGCTCCCAGTCGATCGCCACCAGCGCCGCCGCATCCTCGGCCTGGGCGCGGCTTTCGGCGGCGATTGCCGCCACCGGCTCGCCCTGCCAGGTCGCCATCTCGATGACGAGCGGATGCTGCGGCGGCGATTTCAGACCCTTGAGATGCGTCAGCACGCCGACCCAGGGCGTGTAATGGCCCGCCAGATCCTTGGCGGTGAAGACCCGCGCGACACCCGGGGCGCGCGACGCCGCCGCGACATCGATCGATTTCAGCCGCGCATGGGCGAAGGGACAGCGCACGAAAGCCAGATGCAGCAGGCGCGGCAGGCGGATGTCATCGACATAGAGGCCGCGCCCGGCGAGCAGCCGCTTGGCGTTGGGTCGCGGCACGCTCTTGCCGATATAGCTGTTCGGTCGGTCGAGGAAGGAGAGCGGGTTGCTCATGGCTTTCCCGTCTTGGGCTTGCCCCCTTTTCGCCGGGCCGCGACGCTTTCGACCGCATCGACGATCGCCTGATAGCCGGTGCAGCGGCAGTAATTGCCCGAGATGAAGTCGCGGATTTCCTCGCGCGAGGGATCGCTCTTCTCGCGCAGCAGCGTGTCCGCCGTCAGCAGCATGCCGGCGCTGCAGAAGCCGCATTGCACGGCGTTGCGCCGGTGGAATTCCTGCTGCAGATCGGCGATCGAGCCGGATTGCGTGGCGCCCTCGATGGTCTCGACCGCGGCGCCGTCGAGCTGGACGGCGAACACCAGACAGCCGCGCGTCAACGCGCCGTTCACGCGCAAGGTGCAGGCGCCGCACACGCCGTGCTCGCAGGACCAGCGCGTGCCGGTGAGCCCCAGCGTGTCGCGCAGGAAATCCACCAGGTTCTGGCGCGGCTCGACATCGCGCGCGACGCTCTCGCCGTTGATCGTGAGCGTGATGGCGATGGTCTCGCTCATGCGGCTTGCACCATCAGCCCGCCGAGCGCGCGGCCCAGCAGCACGCCGGCCAATTGCCGCTTCATCGCCGCCGAGGCGTTGAGATCGGCCGTGGGATCGAGGTCGCGCGCCAGCGCCGCCACCGCCGCGTCGACCTTCTCGGGCTGCCGCCCGACCAGCGCCGCCGCCGCTTGCGGAGCCTCGACCGGCCGGTCGCCGATGCCGAAGAACACAAGGCGTGCTTCGCGCAGCAAGCCGGCTTCGAGCCGAGCCGTGCCGGCGATTCCGGCGATGGCGTAATCGCCCTGGCGGCGTGCCAGCTCGGCGAAGAGCGGCAGCGTGCCGGGCGCGGGCTTCGGAACCTCGATGGCAACGATGATCTCGCCTGGTATCAGCGCCGTCGAAAAAACGCCGGTGAAGAAATCGCGCGCGGCGATGCGCCGGGTGCCCTTGGGACCTTGGATATGCAGCAAGGCGTCGAGCGCCACGGCGCAGGCCGGCAGCTCCGCCGCCGGATCGGCATGGCCGAGCGAGCCGCCCAGCGTGCCGCGGTTGCGGATCGCCGCATGCGCGATATGGGGCGCGGCGCGCGCCAGCAGCGGCGCCAGCCGCGCGACCAGCGGCGATCGCGATAGCTCCGCATGGCGCGTCAAGGCACCGAGCCTCAATCCTCCTGCGGTCTCGTCGATGCCGGTGAGCTCGGCGAGGCCGTTGAGATCGATGAGCAACTCGGGCTCGAGCAGCCGCATGTTGAGCGCCGGCACCAGGCTCTGGCCGCCGGCGAGCCAGCGCGCGCCCTCGCCGGCGGCGGCAAAGGCGGCGAGCGCCGCAGCGAGCGAGCGCGGCTTCAGGTAGCGGAAGCGCGGCGCCTTCAGAAAACCCTCCCCGACGCCGGTTGCTTAAATGCCGGCTTGCTTGAAGAATGGGCGCAATCGTCGAAGGCCGTCAACCGGGCGGCACAGCGGAGGACATCGTGGCGCCGAAAGGAAAGCCGAAGCCCCGCCGCCGCGCGCCGCGCGCCGCCAAGAAGCCGCCGCGCCGCCGGCTTAGGCCGCAGGAGCGCGAGGATCTGATTGCCAAGGCGGCGGTGCATTTCTTCGCCGAGCAGGGTTACGAGGGCCACACGCGCGAATTGGCGCGGCGCATCGGCATCGCCCAGCCGCTGCTCTACCGCTATTTCCCGAGCAAGCAGGCGCTGATCGAGCGGGTCTATCGCGAGGTCTTCGTCGACCCGTGGCAGCCCGAATGGTTCACGCGGCTTGCCGACCGCACCCGGCCGCTGAAGGAGCGGCTGACCTATTTCTATACCGAATACGCCCATACCGCGATCGGCTATGAGCGCGTGCGGCTGTTCATCCTCGGCGGCCTCAAAGGCCTCGACATCAATGCGCGGTTCTTCAAGATGCTGCGCGAGCGCGTCATCACCGCCGTGGTCGCCGAGCTGCGCCATGCCGGGGGATTGCCGACGCCGGAAGAGCGGCCGATGAGCGAGACCGAGGCCGAGCTGGTCTGGGGTCTGCACGCGCAGATCTTCTATATCGGCATGCGGCGCTGGATTTACGGCCTGCCGGTGCCCGACGATCTCGACGGGGTGATCGCCGCGATGATTTCCGCTTTCCTCGACGGCGTGCCCCGGGAAATATCCGCCCACCTTCATCCGAAGCGCTGAGCCCTTGCAAGAATCCCGCCCCGCCGCATCGCCGCCGAGCCTCGATGAACTGAAGACGCGCGCTTTGGCGCTGGTGCCGGTGTTGCGCGAGCGCGCGGCGCAGACCGAGGCGCTGCGCCGGGTGCCGGATGAATCCATCGCCGATCTCCACCGGAGCGGCCTCTTCCGCATGCTGCAGCCCAAGCGCCTGGGCGGCAGCGAGCTGCCCTATCGCGCCATCGTCGAGCTGGGCTCGATCCTGGCGCGCGGCTGCGGCTCGACGGCGTGGGTGATGACCAACCTCGCGAGCCATCACTGGATGCTCGGCATGTGGCCGGCCGAGGCGCAGCAGGAGATCTGGGGCAAGGACGGCGCCGATGTGCTGATCGGCTCGGCCTTCGCCTTTCCCTGCGGCCGCGCGCGCAAGGAGAAAGGCGGCTATCGCCTCAAGGGGCGCTGGCCGTTCTCGAGCGGCATCGATGCCTCGACCTGGAACATCGTCGGCGCGCTGGTCGAGGACGAGGGCAAGCCGCCGGAGCCGCGCATCTTCATCGTGCCGGAGAAGGCCTACACCATCATCGACACCTGGCACGCGATCGGCCTCGCCGGCACCGGCAGCAAGGACGTCGAGATCGCGGATTGCGTCGTGCCCGATCACATGACGCTGACGCCGGCGGAGATCGGCGGCGGCCCGACGCCGGGCAGCCGGCTCAACCCGGGGCCGCTCTACCGGCTGCCGACCTTCAGCCTGTTCTGCTTCATCCTGTCGGCCATCTCGCTCGGGCTGGCGCAGGGCGCGGTCGCGGAATTCACCGCCTCGATGCGCCTGCGCGCCTCCACATATTCGAGCAAGCGCCTGGCGGACCTCGCCACGCTGCAGCTCCGCCTGGCCGAGGCCGCGGCGCTGACCGACGCGGCCGAGCGGATGATGGTCGGCGGCTGCGACGAGGCGACGCGGCTTACCGAGGCCGGCGCGGCGATTCCGGTCGAGGACCGGGTGCGCTGGCGCCGCGACGCCGCCTATGGCGCGCAGATGTGCGCCAAGGCGGTGGATTTATTGTTCGTGGGATCCGGCGGCGGCGTCATCTACCAGAGCCATCCGCTGCAGCGCATCTGGCGCGACGTGCACGCCGCCAACGGCCACATCATGGTCAATTGGGATCTGGCCGGCACCCTCTTCGGCCGCGTCGCCTTCGGCCTGCCGCACGACATGCCGATGCTGTAACGCCTCAGCTTAGCCCGTCGCCGACCTCGAAATTCTCGGATTTGATGTC
This sequence comes from Allostellaceae bacterium, assembly GCA_035648735.1. Taxonomy (GTDB): domain Bacteria; phylum Pseudomonadota; class Alphaproteobacteria; order ATCC43930; family CGMCC-115725; genus REEB95. The sequence continues at coordinate 17,689 of DASRKX010000078.1, read as the reverse complement.
GAGGCCGGAATTCCTCGCCTGCTGCAAGAGCAGCGTGGCGAAATCCTTATCGGCATAGCCGAGGCCGATCAGATTCTGCACCAGCTCACGCGTCACCGCGGTCACCGGCATCGGCACGTTGTTCTTGCGCGCCGCCGCCAGGCCCAGATCGAGATCCTTCTTCAGCAGCACCGGCGTGAAGGTGGGATTCATGTCGAGATTGACCAGCGCCGGTGTCTTGTAGGTCGTGAACATCGAACCCATCACGCTCTTATTGATGAAATCGAGGAAGGCGTGGCGCTTGACGCCGCATTTCTCGGCCAGGATTGTGACCTCGACCAGATTCTGGATCGTCACGCCGAGCAGGACGTTGTGACAGATCTTGACGATGCGCGAGAGCTCGCCGTCGCCGACATAGGACGAGCCGCGGCCCATCATCGCGAGATAGGGCTTCACCGTGTCGTAGGCGTCCTGCGGACCCGAGGCGACGATGGTGAGCTTGCCCGCCTTCACCACCTTGGCGTTGCCCGAGACCGGCGCCGCAAGCATCTGCGTGCCGCGCTGCGCGCAGGCCGCGCGCACCTCGGCCGAGGCTTCCTCCGACACGGTCGAGCAATCGACCAGGATGCGCGGCTGCTTGGCCTTATCGGCGAGAACGCCGTCCTTGCCCATGACGACCTCTTTCAGATCGTCGGAGGCCGAGACCATGGTGAAGACGATGTCGCAACCGGCCAGATCGGCCGGGCGCGCGGCGAGCTTGGCGCCCGATTTGGCCAGCGGCTCGGCCTTGGCGCGGGTGCGGTTATAGGCGGTGAGGTCGCAACTCTCCTTGGCAAGCCGCTGCGCCATGGCGAAGCCCATCCGGCCGGTGCCGATCCAGCCGATCTTGTGTCGATTGCCAACCACCGCCATGCCCTGCCGCTCCCTGATTTGCCGCGCGTCTTGCGATGAATCCGCGCGAGGCGGTGACCTCTAAAGCAATGCCGGATGGGAGGCAACCACAGGCGCCGCGCGGTTTTCCGTGGGCCGAGACCGTCCGAAGGCTCTTGCAATTGCAAATCACTCGCATTAACATGGCGCCATGAACCGACACCCCCTCGCCCTTTTCCTGCTCGCTTTGTGCCTTGCCGGGACGGTCGCCCGCCCCGCCGCGGCGCAGGATTACGTGCTGTCGCTCAAGGACAATAAATTCCAGCCGGCGGAGATCGAGATTCCGGCCGACCGGAAGGTCGCGCTGACGGTGAAGAACCTCGACCCGACGGTGGCGGAATTCGAGAGCACCGATCTCAACCGCGAGAAGGTGGTCACCGCCGGCGGCCAGATCACGATCTATGTCGGGCCGTTGCAGGCCGGGCGCTACGAATTCTTCAACGACTTCCATCCCGAGGCCCGCGGCCACATCGTCGTCAAATAGGGGCGGCGCATGCGGGGGATCGATCGCATCATCGTTGCGGCCGCGCTGGGCTGCGTCGCCAGCGCCGGGCTCGGCCGGGCCGCCCGCGCCGATTTCGAGATGCGCTATCCGATCATCGATTACCGCGAGCTCGAATTCGAGCATAACGGCTCGACCAGCTTCGACAATCGCGGCGGCCGGAACAACAACCAGAGCTACACCTACGAGCTCGGCTACGGACTCTTTCCCTGGTGGGAGCCCGAGATCGAGCTGCCGTACAACGCCGCGCCGGGACAGAACAGCCAGTTCAGCGGCGCCACCTTCGAGAACACCTTTCAGCTCGCCGAGCAGGGAAAATATTGGCTCGATCCGGGTTTCTTCGCGCAATATTCGCACGCGGCATCCCGCGCCGGCGCCGACCAGCTCTCCTTCGGCCCGACCCTGCAGAAGGAGGTCAACGGCGTGCTCGGCATCGACACGCTGCATACGCTCAATCTCTTCGTCAGCAAGCAGATCGGCCGCAACCGCAACGACGCGACGCCGGTGGCGCTGGCCTGGCAATCGCGCCTGCGGCTCAACCCGCTGTTCGAGCCGGGCCTCGAGTATTACGGCAACTTCAACAACATCGCCGACCGCCTCGCCGTGACCGGCCCGACGCACCGCGCCGGGCCGGTGATCGTCGGCGCCTTCAACCTGTACGGCTACGGCAAGATCAAATACGAGGCGGGCTATTTGTTCGGCCTGAACAACGCGACCGAGCGCGGCACCGCGCGCTGGCGCCTGGAATACGAGAAGTCGTTCTAGCGGAATTATCCCCGCAGGCTGCGGTCGTAGGGATTGGCGATCGGCAGCTCCTGCGCCGGATAAAGCGTGATGACCTTGGCGCCGGTCGGCGTGCAGATCACCTCCTCCTCGATGCGCGCGGCGGAGAAGCCGTCCGAGGCTGGGCAATAGGTCTCGAGCGCGAAGACCATGCCGGCCTTGATCTCCATCGGATCCTCGAAGGAGTTTAGCCGCGAGATGATCGGCCGTTCGTGCAATCCCAAGCCCAGCCCGTGGCCGAAGAGCAGGCCGAAGGCCTCCATCTCGCTCGAAAAACCGATCGCCTCGGCCTTGGGCCAGCAGGCGGCAATCTTGTCGGTGGTGATTCCGGGCTTCACCAGTGCGATCGCCTTGTCGATCCATTCGCGCGCCTTTTTATACGCGTCGCGCTGCGACACCGTCGCCATGCCGACGTTGAAGGTGCGGTAGTAGCAGGTGCGATAGCCGTTCATCGACTGGATGATGTCGAAGAAAGCCTGGTCGCCCGGCCGGATCAGCCGGTCGGTGAAATTATGCGGATGCGGATTGCAGCGCTCGCCCGAGATGGCGTTGATCGCCTCGACGTCGTCCGAGCCCAGCTCGTAGAGCCGCTTGTTGGCCAATCCGACCAACTCGTTCTCGCGGATGCCGGGCTTCAAATTCTCGGCGATGGTCTGATAGCAGCCGTCGACGATCGCCGCCGACATGTTCAAGAGCGTCAGCTCGTCGTTGCTCTTCAACTCGCGCGCGTCGAGCATGATCTGCTGGCCGTCGCGGATTTCGAGCCCGACCGCCTGGAGCTCGAACAGCATGGCGGGCTCGACGACGTCGACGCCCACCGGCTGGTCGGCGACGCCGTGCGCGGCCAGGATCGACTTGATCTCCTCCGCCGCCTTGCGCATCAGGCCGATCTTCGGGTGGATGGCGCCGCGCAAGCCCAGCATGCCGGCGTGGCAGTCATGCGGCTTCAACCACGGCGCGAACAGGCGGTGATGCTTCGCCGCCGAGCCGAAATCCCAGAGATGCGGGTCGCCCGAGCCGGGCAGAAGCGAATAGCGGGTGAACTTGTCGCGCGCCCAATTGCCGATGACCGTCGAAGTCATGTAGCGGATGTTGTACTGGTCGAAGCACAGGAGCGAGCCCAACTCCGATTGCGCCAGCGCGTTGCGCGTGCGGCCGAGGCGGTAGCGGTGCAGCCGGCGGAAATCGACGCGCGCCTCGAAATCGACGGCGCTCGGGCCGAAATTCATGACCGGGCGGTTCCACTCATACCGCGGGTCGATGTCGTCGGGCTTGACGATGTTCGGCTCGGGCTGTTTCTTCGCCATGGTCTTTTCCTTCAGCTTGCGGCGACGCCCAGATGCGTCGCCATCCAATCGGCGGTCTGCGGACGATAGCGATAGGTGCGGTTGTTGGCGACGTGATTGGCGTCGGCAATGATCAGCAGCTCGCACGGACCCTTGACCTCGGCGGCCAGGCGCTCGGCCTCGGCGGACGGGATCAGGCGGTCGAGGTGGCCGGAGACGATGAAGATCGGGCATTCGATAAGAGGGGCGACGCCCTTCAGCGACAGGGTGGCGGCGTGCTTCCGGGCGGCGGCTTCGTCCTTCGCATGGGAGCGCACGCGGAAGGCGTTGCGCGTGAGCTCGGGCAGCTTGTCCCAGATGCCGCCCCAATCGTAGGGACCGGCAAGGGCGACGCAGGCGGAGATGCGCTTCTCGAAGGCGCAGGCGCGCGGCGCGTAATAGCCGCCCAGGCTGACGCCCCATAGGCCGATGCGTTTCGCATCCAGATCGTTGCGCGTCTCGATAAAATCGATCACCGCCTTGACCGCGACCTCGTAATCGCCGCGGATCGGGAAATCGTATTCCGCCTCGCCCTGGCCCGGCCCGTCGAAAGCGAGCACCGCCATGCCGCGCGCGAGGAAGGTGTCCTCATAGGCGATCATCTCCTCCTTGGCGGAATCGAGGCCCATCGCCATGACCACGACCGGCGGCCTGGATACCGCCGCCGGCTTGCGCAGCACGCCGGCGAGATGCTTGCCCGCATAGGGAATACACACATACTCGCCGGGCGGGTCGAGAAACGGCAGCGCGAGCTTGTGCAGCTCGACCGCCCGCCGATGCGCCGCCTTCATCTGCGGCACATCGTCGACGAAGAGGAACTTGGCGAAGTGGTAATAGACCGATGCCCGCGACAGATGCTCTGCGGCGCTGATGAAATGCCGCGTGGCGAGCGCCTCGCTGCCCAGCGCCGCGTGGATGGCGCCGCGCGCCGACCATTTTTCGCACCATTGATCCCAGCTGCGGATCGACGCCGTGACCTCCTCGAAATCGGTCAGGATGATGCCGTTGGCGACGAAGCGCGGCGCCCAATGCGCGATCGCCGAGACGACGCGGGGATCGGAAGACGCGGCGCTGTCGGGCATTTCTAGTCCGCCTTTTCATCGCGCCGGTACCACGGCAGCAGGCGCCGCGTCGCGCGGTTCACCAGCACGTCGAAGCCGACGCCGAAGCCCGACAGGAACAGCACGGCGACGAAGGCCTCGTTGTGATGAAATGTCCTTGAATTGAACAGGATGAAATACCCGAGCCCGCCGATGGCGGTAAAGAACTCCGCCACCACCGCGCCGATCAGCGCGCGGCCGGCCGCGAGCCGCAAGCCGGCGAGGAAATAGGGCATCGAGGCCGGCAGCACGACCTCGAACAGCGCGCGGATTCGCCCGGAGCGAAAGGAGCGCGCGGTTTCGAGATAGTCCTTGGGCACCGAGCGCGCGCCGTCGGCGACATTGAGGATGATCGCGAAAATCGCCGAGAACACGATGGTGGCGAGCCGCGCCGCCGCGGTGTAGCCGAACCACAGCGAGAACAGCGGCAGCATCACCAGGATCGGCATGGCGTAGAAGGCGTTGATGTAGAGGAGCAGCGAGCGTTCGGCCAACACGCTACGACCCATGGCGAGGCCGATCACGGTGCCGAGCACGACCGCGATCAGCACGCCCTCGGCCACCGCGGCCATGGTCTGGGTCAGCGCCAGGAGGAAGGGCGCGCTGACGATCACACGCGGGAAGGCCGTGATTATGCCGATCGGCGTCGCGACGTAATCCGGCATGGCGAGTCGCACGGTGATTTCCCACGCCGCCGCGACGATCAGCCCGGCGGCGATGCGCGGGACCAGCGGGCCGTGGAACAGACGCGGGCGGGCGGGGGCGGCTTCGAGCGCGGCGACGGTCATCCTTAGCCCCGCCAGCGCGCGACGCGGTTTTCGAGCATCATGCCGAGGCGCATCAGCAGCAGCCCGGCCGCGACCATAATCAGCACCGCGGCGAACACCGCGCCGGTGTCGAAGTTCTGGCTGGCGTTCATGATGAGCCCGCCGAGGCCGGTGGCCGACAGCCAGAATTCGGCGGCGATCATGCCCACGAGCGCCCGGCCGATCGCCTGACGGATGCCGGTCATGGCGAAGGGCAGCGTGTAGGGCAGCATGACCTCGCGCCACAGCGCCCACTCGCTCGAACGGTAGGAGCGGGCGACTTCGATCAGCTCGGGCTTGATGCTGCGCGCGCCCTCGACCGTGTTGTAGAGAATCGGGAACACCGCGAACAGGAACACCACCAGCACCTTGGGCGCGAAGCCGAAGCCCATCAGCGACAGGATGAACGGGATGAGCGCCACCATCGGCGTCGCGTAGAGCACCATGATGTATACGTCGAGCGCCTCGCGCAGCAGCCGCACCCGCGCCAGCAGCAGCCCCGAGGGCAATCCAATGACAATGCCAAGGCCGAGGCCGGTGGCGAACAGCGCCCCCGAGGAGAGCGTAAGCGACAGCAGCGTGCCGGCGCGGGCCAGTTGCCAGAAGCGCAGCAGCGTCTCGGACAGCGGCGCCATGAACGCGGCGCTGGTCATGCGCCCCGCGATCTCCCACAGCGCCAGTCCCGCGACCAGGGAGAGCGTGGCCGGCGCGTAACGCGCCAGCCACGCGCGCGATAGGCGCGCGGCGGCGGCGTTTTCCGGGTCCGCCGCGACGCTCACTTCGTCTTCTTCATCAGCGCGTCGGCGTCGCGCCACACCGAGGCGTCGATCAGCTGGTCGAAGGTGGGCGGGGTCTTGCCCTCCTGGATGTTGCCGGTCTTGGCCATGACGCCGATGTATTTCTCGATCTGCGCCTTGTTCATGCCGTCGCCCTGGGTCGCCCACAGGCCGAACTGGACGTATTTGGCCAGCGCCGGCGAAGCGATCTTGGGATCGCGGCCGGTGACCGGGGCGATGATCGCCGTCGCCCGATCGTTGTTCTTCGGGTCCGACATGAACCGGGCCGCCGCAGTCAGCGCCGCGTCGATCCGCACGAAGGCATCGCGCTTCTTCGCGAGGTTGTCCCGGCGCACCACCAGCAGCAGGTTGTGGTTGTCGGGCGACACCTCCATCTGCGACTTGATGACGGTGATGGTCTTGTGCCCCATCAGCTCGATGTCCGGGATGTCGTCCAAATGGACGATGCCGTAGACCAGCTGGCCCGAGGCCATCGCCGATGCGGTGTTGGAGCCCATCGCCACCTGCTGCACGTCGTCGAGGGTCAGGTGGCAACCGGCCCCGAGCAGCCCCTTCAAGGCGATCGAGCGCACGCCGCCCGGGGTGTCGATGCTGATCTGCTTGCCCTTCACGTCGGCGCAGGTCGCGTGCGCGGCGTCGGTGGTGGCGAGCGACATGTCCTGGCGCGGGAAGCCGTAAACCCCGACCAGCAGCACGCCGGCGTTGGCGACCTGGCCGATCACCACGGCGGTGCCGGAGAACGAGGCGTCGATGTCGCCGGCCAGCACCGCGCGCGAGGCGGCGGTGCCGTTGTCGAAGTTCCTGAGCTCGACATTGGCGCCATATTGCTTGAAGTAGTCCTGCGCCTGCGCCACGTAGGCGACGGTCGAGATGAAGATCGGCGGGATGCCGGGCATGCCGATCACGATCTTGGGCGACTGCGCCTGAGCCGGCGCCGCCAGCGCGAGCGCCGCGAGCGCGGCAATTAGGAATTTGCGGATCATCGTTTTTCTCCCCACGTTAATTGTTGCGTTTCTAGCGCTCGACCTGGAACTCGGCCTTTTTCGCCTCGCTCATCAGCATCGACCAGACCTGCTCGCGCAGCTGCGAAAATCGCGGCAGCGCCAGCGTCTCGCGCGAGCGCGGCCGCGGCAGATCGATGGATATATCCTCGTGGATGCGCGAGGGACGCCCCTTGAGCACGACGACCCGGTCGCCCATCAGAACCGCCTCCTCGATCGAATGCGTGACGAACAGCATGGTCGTCGGCTGGCGCTCCCAGATGCGCAACAGCTCGAATTGGAGAATCTCGCGGGTCTGCGCATCGACCGCGGCGAACGGCTCGTCCATCAGCAGCACGCGCGGATCGACGGCGAGCGCCCGCGCCAGGCCGCAGCGCTGCTGCATGCCGCCCGACAATTGATAGGGATAGGCTTTCTCGAAGCCGGCCAATCCCACGAGCCCGATGAAATGCGGCACGCGGCGGACGATCTCGGCATGGCCGGCGCCGGCCATGCGCAAGCCATAGGCGACGTTGTCGTAGACCGTCTTCCACGGGAATAAGCCGAAATGCTGGAACACCATGGCGATGCCGGGCGGCGGCTCGGTGACGCGCTCGCCGTCGATGCTGACTTGTCCCTCGGCTTCGATGAGTCCGTCGATGCAGCGCAGCAGCGTGGTCTTGCCGCAGCCCGAGGCGCCGACCAGCGCCACGATCTCGCGCGCGCCGATCTCGAGATCGACGTTTTCGAAGACGGACAGCGCGCCGTAGCGCTTCTTGAGGCCGCGCACGACGATATGCCCGCCCCGCGCGGCCGGCACGCCGTTCGCAACGCTTCCCGTCATCGCGCCTCCGGTGAAAATCCCTGGAAAGAGGCCGGCATAGTGCGGCAGCGCCAGCGGGCGATCAACCCTCTCCGCCTCGCCCACCCCGGGCCGCCACCGGGCGGCGCGCGGGATCGCCCGGGGCGAGAAAACGGGAGCGCAACGAAAAAGGGGACGCCCGATGGGCGTCCCCTGATCCAATCGCAGCGCGGTGTTACTGCGCCGGGCCCTTGCCGTTCGGATTGTTCGGCGATGGAGCGTTGCCATATTGGCCGCGCGGCCCGTTGACGCCGCCCGCGCCGTTTTGATCGGCGTTCGACATGTTGCTCGCGGATTGCGCCTGCTGCGGATTGCGGGCAAGGCAGTCGTTCATCTGCTGCGATTGCCAAGCGTAGTTGTAGCAGCTGCGGCTGTTGCTCGCCATGTTCCGCTTCTGCTGGGACATGGTCTGGTTCTGCTGAGCCATGTTCCGCTTCTGCTGGGACACGGTCCGGTTCTGCTGGGCCACCTTATGCTTCTGCTGGGCAGTGCGCGCCATTGGGCCGGAGCCCTTCTTCTGCTCCATTTGCGCCGAACCCTGCGAGCCCGTCGTTTTCGGGGCACCCGTCGATTCTTGCACGTCCCGATCCTGGGCCTGCGTGACGGGCATGCTACCGGTGGCGCGCGTCCCGCCGGGGCCGCCGTTGGAGGGCGCCGAGTCATCCTTTGCCGACGCGGCGCCGGACATGTGATTGGTCTGAGAGGGAGAGGTATCGCTGCTCTGGGCGAAAGCCGGCGCCGCGAGAAGCGCGACGCAGAGGCCGGCCAGGATAATGGGTTTACGTGTCATGGCGTTGTACTCCTTTGTTCGCGACTCAACGGCGCGCGGCGTTGGCGGTTCCGGCGCGGCACCGGTTTAGGCCCCTTCGGCGGGTGACTATTTCGGGGCCGGCGGCGCGCGGCAGGGCGGAGCGCTGGGCGCGGAACGGCGAAGTTGTGGCCCGCGCCGCCCGTGCCGCGTTCCTGTTAATCATTGAAAACAAAGGTATATTTGAAATCCTGCCCAGCTGAATTCGAGGTGATTTTCCGCTTAATCACCGGGTAATTAGTTGTCCTGTACTATCTAATTGTCATGACGGCATTTTTTTTAGGGGTGTCCCATGTTTTCGATCGTTCGAAACCTGCTTCGCTGCGAAACCGGCGCCACGGCCATCGAATACGGCCTGATTGCGGCACTGATCGCCGTGGTCATCGTCGGCGCGCTGACCAGCGTCGGCACCAAGATGAAATCCGAATTCAATACCGTCGCGAAAGCGCTCTGACGTCCTCGGCTCCAATCGGACGGACCCCGCCTCCTGGCGGGGTTCTTTTTTTGGCGGACCGCCGATGGTAGCGTCGCTCTCGGGGGCGATGCGATGAAACGAAGCAGCGAACGCTTTCTGTCGACGCATACCGGCAGCCTGCCGCGGCCGGAACGCCTCATTCGCGAGATGTACGCGAAGGAAGAGGGCGTGCCGGTCGAGGCCGCGGCGCTCGCCGCGCATATTCGCGAGGCGGTCGCCGAGGTCGTGGCGCGGCAGGCCAATTCCGGCATCGACATCGTCAATGACGGCGAGATGTCGAAGCCGAGCTATGCCACCTATATCAAGGACCGGCTCGACGGGTTCGGCGGCGAAAGCATCCCGGTCACCGGCTATCAGGATCTGGCCGACTTCCCCAATTTGGCGCGCAAGGTGTTCGGCGATCCGGGCCGCTCGCGCCGCAAGACGCCGGCGTGCAACGGCCCCGTCGCGGTAAAGGACGGCGACGCCGCCCGGACCGACGCCGCCAATCTCAAAGCGGCGCTGGTCGGAACAAAGCACGCGGAAGGCTTCATCAGCGCCGCCTCGCCCGGGGTCATTTCGCTGTTCTTCCACAACGGCTTCTATAAGAGCCACGCGGACTATCTCCATGCCATCGCCGAGGCGATGCGCGCCGAATACGAGACGGTGGCCGGCGCCGGCTTCGTCCTGCAGCTCGATTGCCCGGACCTCGCCATGGGCCGCCACATCCAATTCGCCAAGCTCGACCTCGCCGAATTCCGCAAGATGGCGGCGCTGCACATCGAGGCGCTCAATCACGCGGTGCGCAACATCCCGGCCGACAAGCTCCGGATGCATCTGTGCTGGGGCAATTACGAAGGCCCGCACCATTGCGACGTTCCGATCGCCGATATCATCGACCTGGTCTTCAGGGCCAAGCCGCAGGCGATCTCCTTCGAGGCGGCCAATCCGCGCCACGCGCATGAATGGCGGGTGTTCGAGACGGTGAAGCTGCCGGATGGAAAACTTTTGATTCCCGGCGTGCTCGAATCGAAATCGAATTTCATCGAACATCCGGAGCTGATCGCGCAGCGCATCGGCCGCTATGCCAATCTCGTCGGTCGCGAGAACGTGATGGCGGGCAGCGATTGCGGCTACGGCACCTGGGTCGGCCAGGCGGCGGTCGATCCGCAGGTGGTGTGGGCGAAGCTGGCGGCGCTGGCCGAAGGCTGCCGCCTGGCGACGCGCGAATTCTGGTCCTAGGGCGCGAGAAGCGCGGCCCCTTCCCGTAGCGCCGCCTCGGCTTCTTGGATGAGGCGCGCCACGATCTCGCCCGCCGGCGGCGCGTCGGTGACGAGGTCGGCCGCCTCGCCGCCGAAGACGGCGGCGGTGGCGAAATCGCCCCGTTCCGCCGCCTGGCGATAGCGCTCGCTTTCCTGATCGACGGCCGCCGTCAGCGCGGCCTCCTGGCCGTGCCAGCGCTCGACGAAATCGTTGCGCAGGACGCGCGCGCTGAACTCGCGCGGCCAGTTGAGCCGCCGAACGATATCGACGGTCGCGGTGCGCAAGGTGTCCTCGCCCGAAGCCGCGGCAAGCCGCGCCTTGGCCTTCTCATGCGCCAAAGATTCGACGCTGGCGTAGAAGCGGGTGCCGATCAGCGCGCCCGCGGCCCCGAGCATCAGCGCCGCCGCCAGCCCGCGGCCGTCGGCGATGCCGCCCGCCGCGACGACGATGGCATCGGGAGCGCGCACGGCCGCCAGATCGACGATGGCCGGCACCAGCGGCAGCGTCGCCCGCGCCCCGCCATGGCCGCCGGCCTCGGTGCCTTGCGCGACGAGGATGTCGGCGCCGCAATCGAGCGCCGCGCGCGCCTGCGCGGCATTCTGCACCTGGCAGATGAGCAGCGCCCGCGCCGCCTTGATCGCCGGCGCGAAGGGCGCTGGATCGCCGAAGGACAGCATCACCGCCGCCGGATGCCGGGCGAGCGCCGCGTCGAGCAGGCCGGGATTGCGCGCCAGCGACCAGGTGATGAAGCCGATGCCGACGCGCCGGTTGCCGGCGGCGGTGAATTCGCGCTCGATCCAGGGCCCATCCCCATAGCCGCCGCCGATCAGGCCGAGGCCGCCCGCCTCGCTGACCGCCCCGGCCAATTTGCCGCCGGCGGCGAAGCCCATGGGCGCCAGCAGGATCGGATGCCGGATCCCGAGCCGCTCCGTCAATCGCGTGCGCAACGTCATATTTTCGTCGCCGGCGAGGCGCCCCCTGTCGCTTTCGTCGATCGATCCCCGTTCGCGCTTCCGTCCCGCCATCACTTTGCGCTAAATCATGGCGCAGGCGATAGGGTCGAACGGGAGACGGACGATGGCGCAGCGCTGGGGACTGCCGATCGTCGCGTGGCCGTCGCGCCTGCGGCCGAGCTTCTGGGACGGCGTCGCGCTGCCTCTGGTTATCGGCACCCTCATCCTGCTCGCCTGGGCAAGCCAGCAGATGAGCGTGCCCTACCATCCGGGCGAGACCCTGCCGATCTCGCTCGATCCGCTGAAGCTGCCGGCATACGCGCTGCGCACCGTCATGCGCATGGCCCTGGCGCTCGGCCTGTCGCTCGCCTTCAGCCTGGCCTATGCCGCCGCGGCGGCGAAGAGCCGGCGCGCCGAGAAGCTGCTCATTCCGGTGCTCGACATCCTGCAATCGGTGCCGATCCTGGGGTTTCTCTCCATCACGGTGACCGGATTCATCGCGCTCTTTCCCGGCCGGCTGCTGGGCTACGAATGCGCCGCGATCTTCGCCATCTTCACCTCGCAGGCCTGGAACATGACCTTCAGCCTGTATCAATCCTTCATCGGCGTGCCGCACGATTTGCGCGAGGCGGCGCGCATGTATCACCTGTCGGCGTGGCAGAGCTTCTGGCAGCTCGAAGTGCCTTTCGCCCTGCCGAATCTCGTCTGGAACATGATGATGTCGGTCTCCGGCGGCTGGTTCTTCGTCGTCGCTTCCGAGGCGATCAGCGTCAACGACAACACGGTGCTGCTGCCGGGCATCGGCTCCTATATCTCGGTCGCCATCGACCATCGCGACCTGCACGCGGTCGGCTACGCGATCGTCGCCATGCTTGTGCTGATCCTGATCTACGACCAGCTGCTGTTCCGGCCGCTGCTGGCCTGGGCGCAGCGCTTCAAGGTCGAGGAAATCGGTGGCGACGAGATCGAGCCGCCGTGGTTCCTGGTGATGATCCAGCGCGCCCGCATCTTCCGCGGCGTGGCGCATGTCTGCGGCAGGCTGGCCGATCTCACCAGCCGCGCCGCCACGCGGCTGCCGCAGGCGCGGGCGCCGCGGCCGGGCAAGCGTGTCAGCGCGGCGCTCGACCTGCTGTGGAATGCGGCGCTGGCGGCAGGATCGCTCTACGCCTTCGCCGAGATCATGCTCTATATCCACGCCGAGGTCGGCTGGACCGAATTCGGCCATGTCGTCTTCCTCGGCGCGGTCACGCTGCTGCGCGTGGTCGTGCTGATCGTGCTGGCGTCGCTGCTATGGGTGCCGATCGGGGTTTGGATAGGACTCCGCCCGCGCCTCGCGCACCGCATCCAGCCGGTGATTCAATTCCTCGCCGCCTTTCCGGCCAATTTGTTCTTCCCGCTCGCGGTCTACGCCATCGTTAAATATTCGCTCAACACCGAGATCTGGCTGTCGCCGTTGATGATCCTGGGAACGCAGTGGTACATCCTGTTCAACGTCATCTCCGGCACGCTGTCGCTGCCGACCGACTACCAGCTCGTCGCCGGCAATCTCGGCGTGCGGCGCTGGCTGTGGTGGCGCCGGCTGATCCTGCCCGGCATCTTTCCCGCCTATGTCACCGGCGCGGTCACCGCCTCGGGCGGTTCGTGGAACGCCAGCATCGTCGCCGAGATCGTGAAATGGGGCGACACGACGCTGACGGCGACCGGCATCGGCGCCTATATCGCGGTCGAGACCGTCGCCGGCGATTTTCCCCGCATCGCGCTCGGCATTACCGTGCTTTGCCTATATGTATTGCTGTTCAACCGCCTGCTGTGGCGCCGGCTCTATCATCTCGCCGAAGAGCGGCTGCGGCTCGATTGAGGCCCGAGGAATAAGCGATGCCCACCGAAACCAGTCTTGCCGGCGAAGCCGGAAACAACCTCGTCGTCGCCAGCCAGGTCTGCAAGACCTATACGACCGGCATCGGCGAGGAAGGCCGTCTCGTGCTCGACCATATCGACTTCGCGCTCAAGGAAGGCGAGATCGTCGCCATTCTCGGCAAATCGGGCTCGGGCAAATCGACCTTCCTGCGCGTGTTGGCCGGGCTGACCGAACCGAGCGAGGGCCGCGTCGCCTATCGCGGACGGGCGGTGGACGGCCCGGCGCACGGCATCGCCATGGTGTTCCAGACCTTCGCGCTCTTCCCGTGGCTCACCGTGCTGGGCAATGTCGAGCTGGGCCTGGAGGCGCAGGGCGTGCCGGCCGAGGAGCGTCGCAACCGCGCCGTCGCCGCCATCGATTTGATCGGCCTCGACGGCTTCGAATCGGCCTATCCCAAGGAATTGTCCGGCGGCATGCGGCAGCGCGTCGGCTTCGCCCGCGCGCTCGTGGTCAATCCCGACGTGCTGTTGCTGGATGAGCCGTTCTCGGCGCTCGACGTGCTGACCGCCGAGACGCTGCGCGGCGACATCGAGGATCTGTGGCGCGACCACCGCGTCCCGACCAAGGGCATCATCGTCGTCTCGCACAACATCGAAGAGGCCGTGGTGCTGGCCGACCGCATCATCGTCTTCGGCAGCGATCCGGGACACATCCGCGCCGACATTCCGGTGGCGCTGCCGCGGCCGCGCGACCAGGCCAACCCCGCCTTCCGTCGCATCGTCGACGAGGTCTACACGCTGCTCACCACCGTGCCCGGCGCCGAAGCGGGGCGGCGCGGATTGCGGCCCGAGCCGATCGGGCTCGGCTATCGCCTGCCCGACGCCTCGATTCAGCAATTGACCGGCTTGCTCGAGGCGCTGTCGGCGGAGCCTTACGACGGGCGCGCCGATCTGCCGAAGCTGGCCGAATCCGAGCATCTCTCGACCGAGGAGCTGGTGGTGCTGGTCGAGACGCTGCAGCTCCTGGGGTTCGCCACCGCGGCGGGCGGCGATATGGAGACGTTGGCGGACGGCCGCGAATTCGCCGCCGCCGATCTGCTGCGCCGCAAGCAGCTCTTCGCCGATCACTTGAAGCGCAACATTCCTCTGGCGGCGCATATCCGCCGCGTGCTCGACGAGCGTCCGGGACACAGCGCGCCGGAGGCGCGGTTCCTGCGGGAGCTGGAGGATTACCTAAGCGAGGACGAGGCCCATCAGGTGCTCGAGACGGTGATCAATTGGGGCCGCTACGCCGAGCTCTTCGCCTACGATTACGACAGCGGCGTGCTCAGCCTCGAAAACCCGTAATGGCCCGTTTTCGCCGGCCGCGGCCGCTCGCCACGGAGTCGCGCGCGCTGGTCATCCTGCTCGGCGCCATGACGGCGCTGGTCGCGCTGGCGATCGACATGAGCCTGCCGGCGCTGCCGACCCTGAGCCGGGAATTCGGCGCGACGCCGGACACGGTGCAGCTCACCCTCAGCCTGTTCATCCTCGGCTACGGCGCCGGGCAGCTGGTCTACGGCCCGCTCTCGGACCGCTTCGGCCGGCGGCGCATGCTGCTCATCGGCCTCGCCATGTACATGGCGGCGGGACTCGCCTGCGCCGTCAGCCCGCGCATCGAGATCCTGATCGCGGCGCGCATCGTCATGGGCTTCGGCGGCTGCGTCGGGCCGGTGCTCGCCCGCGCCATCGTGCGCGACCATTTCGGCGGCGCGCGCGCGGCGCAGGTGTTCTCGTCGCTCACCGCCGTCTTCGCCGTCGGGCCGCTGGTGGCGCCGGTCATCGGCGGCTTCCTGCTGGTGCATTTCGGCTGGCAATCGATCTTCCTGCTGCTCTGCGCCTTCGGCGCCGCGCTCTTCGCCATCATCGCGCTGCGCCTCGCCGAAAGCCTGAAGGAGCCCGATCCGCACGCGTTGCGCCTTCGCCGACTGGCGGGCAATTACCGCGCCTTCCTGACCAACCGGGTTTGCGTGGGGTACGCGTTTGTAAACGGTCTGTGCTGGGCCGGCATCTTCGCCTTCCTGTCGGGCTCACCCTTCGTCTTCATCGAGGTCTATGGCGTGGCGCCCGAGCATTACGGCTTCTATTTCGGGCTTTCCGCCGTGTCGTTGGTGGCCGGCGCGATGTCGAACAAATTCCTGCTGCGGCGCTTCCGCGCCGAGACCGTGCTGAAGTTCGGCTTCGCCATGACGATCGGCGGCGGCGCGGTCGGACTCGGCATCGCCCTGTCGCCGGCGGCGGGCGCCTTGGGATTCATGGCCGGGCTGATGATCTACATCTACGGCCAGGCGGTGGTGATGCCCAACGCCATGGCCGGCGGCATGGAGCCGGTGGCGCGCATGGCCGGCACGGCGGCGTCGCTGATGGGCGCCATCCAGATGGGCTGCGGCGCGATCGTGGGCTATTTCGTCAACGCGCTCTATGACGGCACGGCCGTACCGATGGCGGCGATCATCCTGCTGATGGGCGTTGCCGCCACCGCGGTCTATTACCTGATGCTGCGGCCGAAGCGGGTTGCCGGCTGAGCTTCACGCCTTCGGCCGCATGGTCGGGAAGGCGATGACGTCGCGGATCGACGGGCTGTCGGTCAGCAGCATGACCAGCCGGTCGATGCCGATGCCGAGGCCGCCCGCCGGCGGCATGCCGTATTCCAGCGCCGTGACGAAATCCTCGTCAAGCGGCTGCGCCTCCTCGTCGCCGCCGGCGCGCGCCTTCATCTGCGCCGCGAAGCGGGCGCGCTGGTCGATGGGATCGTTGATCTCGGAGAAGGCGTTGGCCACCTCCCAGCCGTTGATATAGGTCTCGAAGCGCTCGGTGAGGCGCGGATCGCGGCGGTCGGCCTTGGCCAGCGGCGAGATGTCGCGCGGAAAGCCCGTGACGTGGATCGGCTGGATCAGCGAGGCCTCGACCCTGGCGGCGAATGCCGCCTCGAGCGCCTGGCCCCAATTGGCGCCCTTCGGCGGCTCGGCACCGAGCTTCTTCGCCGCCGCGGCCGCCGCCGGCGCGTCGCCGAGCGCCAGGAAATCGATGCCGGTCTTCTCCAAGACCAGCGCCGCCATGGATTGGCGCGGCCACGGCGCCTTCAACTCGATCTCGTGCTTGCCGTAGGGGATGCGGGTTCCGCCCAGCACCTCTTGCGCGATCGAGGCGATCAGATGCTCCGCCATGTCCATCATCGCCAGGTAATCGACATAGGCCTGGTAGAGCTCGAGCGAGGTGAATTCCGGATTGTGGCGCGGCGAGATGCCCTCGTTGCGGAAATTTCGGTTGATCTCGAAGAGCTTGTCGGAGACGCCGCCGACCAGCAGCCGCTTCAGATGCAGCTCGGGCGCCACGCGTAGATAGAGGTCGAGATCGAGCGCGTTGTGATGCGTGACGAAGGGCTTGGCCGAGGCCCCACCCGGTATGCCGTGCAGCATCGGCGTCTCGACCTCGAGGAAGCCCTGCTCCAGCAGCAGGCGGCGCATGACCGAGACGATCTGCGAGCGGCGGCGCAGCGTGGCGCGCGATTCCTCGTTGACGATCAGATCGAGATAGCGCTGGCGGTAACGCGTCTCGACGTCGGTCAGGCCGTGGAACTTCTCCGGCAGCGGCAAGAGCGCCTTGGCCAGCACCGTGAGGTGGCGCGCATTGACGGTGAGCTCGCCGCGCGGCGTGCGCCTGACAATGCCCTCGACCCCGACGATGTCGCCGAGATCGAGCAGCTTGAGGAGGCCCAGGCTCTCGGGCGCCAGGATGTCCTTGTGGCCGAAGATCTGGATCTTGCCGGTGCTGTCGTGCAGATCGATGAACATGCCGCTGTTGCGGATGGCGCGGATTCGGCCGGCGAGGCGGACGATGTCCGGCGTCTCCTGGCCGGCCGCTAGGTCCTTGTGCCGGGATGCGAGCGTCGCCGCGTCGGCATTGCGCGCGAAGACGTAAGGATAGGGATCGACACCGGCGCGGCGCAGCTCATTCAGCTTCTCGAGCCGCTGCGCGCGGAACTGGTTTTCTTCCTCGTCCGGTATTTCGGCCATGCTTCCCCCGAATCCCGTTCTTGTAACGGTTCGGCCACAAAGCGCAACGGCGCTATTTCGGCTTGGCGCCGAAACGGCCGACGTTCAGGGCGCGGTCGTGCAGCGCCACCAGGCTGGCGCGATGGCCGATGCTGACGATGGTCGCCTTGGGATTTGACTGGCGCAGCAGCTTGTAAAGCTCGGCCTCGACATCCTCGTCGACCGCCGAGGTCGCCTCGTCGAGGAAGATGAGATC
>DASRKX010000077.1:0-5692 GCA_035648735.1 Allostellaceae bacterium | reverse complement strand
CCCCAGAGATTGGCGCGCAGGCGCCGGTTGATCTTGTACTTGGACCCTTCGCGTTTGCTCATGTGACCTGTGGTTCGGGTTGATTGGTTGTTATTGTCCCAATAGGTCTTGCCGGCCGCCTGCGGCGCGAAAGACGGGGCTCGCGCCCACGTTCTTGGGAATGGCCGGGACTATAGTTGGGAGGCCGGGATTGTCAACCGCGCCGGCCGATGCCCGCCGGAGTTCCGGGCTAATTCTCGGCCTAATTCCAAGGCTTAAGCGACGCCGCACCAGCTTTCGGCGGCGGCCGCCTCGGCCGCGGCGGCGGCGGGCAGCGTGATGGTGACGGTGGTGCCGACGCCCACGGCGCTCGCGATCTCGAAATGGCCGCCATGCAGCTCGACCAGGCTCTTCGACAGGGGCAGGCCCAGCCCGGTTCCCTCATGCGCGCGGGTGAAGGTGTTCGATATCTGGCCGAAGGCCTCGAGCGCCTTGGGGATTTCGGCCGCGCCCATGCCGATGCCGGTATCGGCGATCGAGATCATCACCGACCCTTCCCAGGCCTGCGCCGCGACGCGGATGGTGCCGCCCGCCGGCGTGAATTTGATGGCGTTCGACAGCAGGTTGAGCAGCACCTGGCGAATGCGGGTCGCGTCGCCGCGGATCGACGGGATATCCGGGTCGATCGCCTGGATCAGCGTCAGCTTCGCCGCCTGCACGCGCGGCTCGATCAGCCGCACCGCCTCGCCGATGAACGGGCCGGGCGCCAGCGTTTCGAGATAAAGCTCGGCCTTGCCCGATTGCAGCTTCGCCGTATCGAGAATGTCGTTGATGATATTCAGCAGATGGTCGCCGCTGCGGTGGATGAGCTCGGCGTATTCGCGATAGCGCGCCGGTTGCGGCCCGAACAAGCCCTGCTCCATCACCTGGCTGAAGCCGATGACCGCGTTCAGCGGCGTGCGGATCTCGTGCGACATGTTGGCGAGGAACATCGACTTGGCCCGGTTCGAGGCCTCGGCCTCGTTCTTGGCCACGAGCAACGCCGCGGCGCTTGCCGAATCCGCCGCGGCCTGGCTTTCCAGCCGGCGAAACTGCTCCCCCAGCGCGCTGAACAGGAAGGCGATGCCGACCACGACCAGAAGCGTGACGCCGACGACGCCCGTCGCCTGGAGGCGAAATTTCGCCAGGGCGTCGTATTCGGGCACCGAGACATTGACGACCAGCGGATAATTCGCCAGCGGGCGGCTGGCGATGAGGCGGATGACGCCGTCGACCAAGCCGTGCGAGCGGAACATGCCGCCGCCCTGGTCGATCTGCGCTTGCCAATCGGGTGTATGCAGGTTCCGTCCGAGCTTGTCATCGTGATGCGGATAGCGCGCCAGCAGCGTGCCGTCATTGCGCACGATGGACACGGCGCCGTTCTGCTGCAGCGATACCGCCTTATAGGTCTGCTCGACGTAATCGACCGCGATCGCGGCGGTGGCGATGCCGAGCCATTGGCCCCGCGCATTGGTGATGCGGCGCGCGACATAGAAGGTCCATACGCCGGTGGCGCGGTTCTTGACCGGGCCGCTGATATAGACCTTGGCGTCGTCGTGATCGCGCAGGTACAGGTAAAAATCGCGGTCGGTGGCGTCGATCGGCGTCACCGGCCAGCCGCGCGAGGAATTCACCACCTCGCCGTCGGTGCCGACCAGCGTGAGCGCGTCGGCTTGGGGCAGGCTTTTCAGATCGTCGGCCAGGAAGTCGTGCATCTTCTGGCTGGCGATGAGGTTGTTGAATTGCTCGGAAGTCTCGATATGCGCGTCGTGGAGGTGGTCCGAAACGTCCTGCACGATGAGATCGACCGCCTGCATCGAGCGCATCATCTCGTCGGCGGCGAGGACGCTGATATTGGTCAGGTCGCGGCGCACCGCGGCGATGGCGTCCGCGCGCAGCTGCCAGACCGTCAGCGCCGCCACCGCCAGTGTGGCGACGATGATGACGACGCCGACCGCCGAGAGGCGCCGGCTCGAGCCGAGGATTCCCTTGCGGCCGATCGCGGCGGCCGTGATGTCAGTCGTGTTCGGTGGCATGAAGCGGTGTCGCGGTTCTCTGCCCGTTGCGGTTGTGGACCACGATAACGGCCGAGTATTAACCGCACGCTAATTGTAAAACAGGCATATCCGACAATTAATTCAATAGGTTGGAAAGCACTCGGCGAACCCGGCCGCCGGAATTTTCAGAGCTGTGGCGGAAAGATGTGCGCGCCGTCCGGGCCGAGCGGCAGCGGCTTCACCCAGATCACGGCGGCGAGGCTCAGCGGCGCGTGAAGATGCGGGAACAGCGCGCCGCCGCGCGCCTTCTCCCAGCGCAGCAGCCTGCCGAGCGAGCCGCCATGGATGGCGATCAGAACAAGATCGGCTTGGCCCTTGAAATGCAGCGCCGCGGTCTCCTTGACCTGCTCGGCGCTCGAGAGATGAATGAAGCCGTCGCGCGCATCGAGCTCGGCGCCCCTGAACATTCCGGCCGCCTCGGCCTCCTGCCAGAGCGGCGCCGGGCAGATTTTATAGACGTTCGGCATCTATTTCCGGGCCTTCGGCTTGGGCTTTTCGGGCTTAGGCGCCGCCAGGCGCCCGCGCGGGCCGGCGAAGGCGGTGACCACCCCGTGCAGCGTGCGCAGCTCCTGCTCGGTGCAGTGCGCGCGCTGGAACAGGTTGCGCAGATTGCGCACCATCGAGGGCCGCTTCTCCGCGCTGCGCATGAAGTCGGTGGCGTCGAGCGCCTCTTCGAGATGCTCGAAGAAGCGAATGAGTCTTTCCTTCTCCGCCGGCTTGGAATGGCCAACCGCGAATTGCTCGGCGGGCGTCGCATCGCCGACGTTGAACCATTCATAGCCGATGATCAGCACCGATTGCGCGAGGTTGAGCGAGGAGAAGGCGGGGTTGAGCGGCACCGAGATCACCGCCTCGGCGAGCGCGATATGCTCGTTGCGCAAGCCGGTGCGCTCGGGACCGAAAAGAATGCCGCAGGCCTCGCCCGCGCCGATAAAGCCGCGCATCTCGGTCGCGGCGAGGCGCGGCGTCAGGATGCGCTTCACCATGTAGCGGTCGCGCGCCGTGGTGGCATAGACGCGGCGCAGATCGCCGATCGCCGCTTCCACGCTGTCGTAGAGCCGCGCTTTCTCCATCACGCTGTCGGCGCCGGAGGAGGACGAGACCGCCTTGGGGTTCGGCCAGCCGTCGCGCGGCCTGACCAGGCGCAGATCGGTCAACCCGCAATTGAGCATGGCGCGCACCGCCGTGCCGATGTTCTCGCCGAGCTGCGGCTCGACCAGGATGATCGCGGGGCCGCCCGAAAGCGTGGCCCGGCGGCGGTCGGTGCCGGCCATGTCAGGCCCTCCGGCCGGCGCGCCAGAGCTTGTAGGTCAGGCTGTCATGCAGCGCGTTATAGGAGGCGTCGATGACGTTGGTCGAGACGCCGACCGTCGACCAGACCTCGCCGTCCTTGTCCGTGGTCTCGATCATGACGCGCGTCACCGCCTTGGTGCCGTCCTGCGGCGTCAATATCCGCACCTTGTAATCGGTCAGGCGGATGTCGCTGAGCTCGGGAAACGCGATGACCAGCGCCGCGCGCAGCGCCGCGTCGAGCGCGTTGACCGGGCCGTTGCCCTCGGCGACGGTCATTTCGTTGCGGCCGGCGACATCGACCTTGATGGTCGCCTCGGAGAGCGTGACGAGGTCGCCCCGGGCGTTCCAGCGCCGCTCGTCGAGCACGCGGAAGCTCTGCAGCTTGAAATATTCCGGCACGGTTTCGAGCGCGCGCCGCGCCAGCAGCTCGAACGACGCCTCGGCGCCGTCATAGGCATAGCCCTGGAACTCGCGCGCCTTGACCTGTTCGAGGAGGGCGCCGAGCTTCGGATGATCGGGCGCGATTTCGATGCCGATCTCGCGCAGCCGCGCCAAGAGGTTGGCCCTGCCCGCCTGGTCCGAGACGACGATATGCCGGCGGTTGCCGACGATGGCCGGATCGACATGCTCGTAGGAGCGCGGATCCTTCTCCACCGCCGAGACATGGAGGCCGCCCTTATGCGCGAAGGCGCTTTCGCCGACATAGGCGGCGTGGCGGTTGGGCGCGCGGTTGAGGCGCTCGTCGAGGAAGCGCGAGAGATGCGTCAGGCGCGTCAAGCCGGCGGCGTCGATGCCCGTCGCATAGCCCATCTTGAGGACCAGGTTCGGCACGATCGAGACCAGATTGGCGTTGCCGCAGCGCTCGCCCAGCCCGTTGAGCGTGCCCTGGATGTGGCGCGCGCCGCCGCGCACCGCCGCCAGCGAATTGGCGACGCCGGTCTCGGTGTCGTTGTGGCAATGGATGCCGAGCTTGTCGCCCGGCACGGTTTTCGTCGTCGCACGCACGATGCGCTCGATTTCGTCCGGCAGGGTCCCGCCGTTGGTATCGCACAGCACGATCCAGCGCGCGCCGGATTTGAGCGCGGCGGCGACGCAATCGAGCGCGAATTTCGGATTGGCCTTGTAGCCGTCGAAGAAATGCTCGGCGTCGAAGATCACCTCGTCGAGCCGCGAAACGGCATGCGCGACGGATTCGCCGATCATCGCGACGTTCTCGTCGAGGCTGACGTTGAGCGCGACCTTGGCGTGGAAATCCCACGCCTTGCCGACCAGCGTCGCCACCTTGGCGCCCGAGGACAGGATCGCGGCGAGGCCCGGGTCGTTGCCGGCGCTGCGGCCCGAGCGCCTTGTCATGCCGAAGGCGCAAAGCCGGGCATGGCTCAGCTTCGGCGGCTTGGCGAACAGCGCGTCGTCGGTCGGATTGGCGCCGGGCCAGCCGCCCTCGATGTAATCGATGCCGATCTGGTCGAGCTCGCGAGCGATGGCGATCTTGTCGGGCACGCCGAAATCGACGCCCTGCGTCTGCGCGCCGTCGCGCAGCGTCGTGTCGTAGAGATAGATGCGTTCCCCGGCCATGGCGCCGCATCCTATTGATCGGGCGGCGGAAAGTCGAGAAGCGGCGCGGCGCTGGATAGGAAATCCCGCGCCTGTAATTCAGTCGCGGACCAAGGCGTCGCTCAGCAGGCCCGTCCGGCGAGATAGCCGGCCATCGTCCCCGGCGCGTAGGTTTGGGGGCCGCCTTGGCCGGTCAGGTCTACCGTCCCGATCGAGGCGCCGGACTGGGCGTCGAACCGTTCGACCCACTGGCTCTGGATCGTCTGCGCGGAACAGTCGATCTGGACGTGATAGACGAGATGCTCGGTGCCGTTGTTGGCTTGTTGTAAATCACTGCTGGTCCAGGCGACCGCTCTGAGAGTGCCGTTGGATTGAACCGAGCTCGGCGAATAGTAGAAATGCGCGTTAACGCCTGTGTTGTAATAGAACTCGACGAAGCCCGCTTGCGCTTGCGCCGAGGCCGCGAACCCGAGCGCCAACAAACCCGCGCCGGCGACGCGAACGGCCAATCCAATCGAAATTCCACGCATGATTTCTCCCCCTCATGGCGATCGGGCAAGGATAGGCAGCTCTCGGGCAACTCGCCAGCCTTACCGAGGACCTGAACTCATCAACCCGCCTTGAGGCGACTTTGACAAGGCGCCGAGCCTTGGCTTAGCTGGCGCCATGTTCCCGCCGCGGCGCATCGTCTGCCTCACCGAGGAGACCGTCGAGACGCTCTATCTCCTGGGCGAGGCGGACCGCATCGTCGGCATTTCCGGCTATACCGT
>DASRKX010000076.1:0-10095 GCA_035648735.1 Allostellaceae bacterium | reverse complement strand
GATCAGCACTGCGAGCGCGCCGAAGATCGCGACGGTCTGGCCGTCGCCGCCGAACAACAGGGCCCACAGCGGCGCGGAGGCGGCGGCGCAGAGAGCCGCCAGCGACGAATAGCGCGAGATCAGCGCCACCACGGCCCAGGTGACGATCACAGCGATGCCGACCGGCCAGAAAAGCGCCAGCATCGCGCCGCCTCCGGTCGCGACACCCTTGCCGCCGTCGAAGCGGAGCCAGACGGGGAACAGATGCCCGAGCACGACGCAGAGCGCCGCCACCGCCGCGAAATCGGGGCCGTAGAGCCCCGCCAGTCCGACGGCCAGCGCGCCCTTGCCCCAATCGAGGGCCAACGTCGACGCGGCAAGACCTTTGTGGCCCGTGCGCAGTACGTTGGTCGCGCCGATATTGCCCGAGCCGATCTCCCGCAGATCGCCGGCGCGGAAAAGCTTGGTGAGGAGCAGGCCGAAGGGGATCGAGCCCAGCAGATAGGCAAGCGTGCCGCACAGCACGAACGGCCAGATCGATGCCATGGCGCGGATCAGGTTTCGGCGCCGAAGACGGTGCGGCCGGCGAGCACGGTTCGCGTCAGCCGCCCCTGCACCGGTCGGCCGTCATAGGGCGCGTTCTTGCACTTCGAGTGGAGCGCTGCGGCGTCGATGCGCCACGGCCGTTCGAGATCGAAAATCGCGAAATCGGCGGCGGCGCCGGGCTTCAGCGCGCCGGCGGGCAGGCGGAGAATTTCCGCCGGGCGCTGCGCAAGCGCGCGCAGCACCTGGAGCAAGGTGAGGTGGCCGTCGTGATAGAGCTCGAGCGACAGCGGCAGCAGCGTCTCCAGCCCGACGATGCCCGGCTCGGCCGAGGCGAAGGGTAGGCGCTTCGATTCCTGGTCTTGCGGCGCATGATCGCTGGCGATCGCGTCGATGGTGCCGTCCTTCAGGCCGTCGATCACGGCGCGGCGATCGCTCTCATTGCGCAACGGCGGCGATACCTTGGCGAAGGTGCGGTATTCGCCGACGGCGGTCTCGTTGAGAGCGAAATAATGCGGCGCGGTATCGCATGTCACCGCAAGGCCGCGCGCCTTGGCGCGGCGGATGGCGTCGATGGCGCCGGCGGTCGAGACGTGGGCGACGTGATAGCGGCTGCCGGTGATCTCGACCAGGCGCAGGTCGCGCTCGACCATGATGATTTCGGCGGCGGGCGTAATGCCGGCAAGGCCGAGTCGCGTCGCGATCTCGCCCTCGGTCATCGCGCCGCCTGATCCCAGGCTCGGCTCCTCGGGGTGCTGCACCAGCAGCAGGTCGAAGGTGCTGGCGTAGGAAAGCGCTCGCCGCATCACCAGCGCGTCGGCGATCGCGTGTAGCCCGTCGGTGAAGGCAACGGCACCCGCTTCGGCGAGGAGCCCGAACTCGGTCAACTCGCTTCCCTTGAGGCCCTTGGTTGCCGCGGCGTAGGTCCGGATGTTGGCGAGGCCGATGTCGCGCGACCGCCGTGCCACGAATTCGACCAGCGCGTGATCGTCGATCACCGGCGCCGTGTTGGGCAGCATCGCCATGGTGGTGACGCCGCCGGCCGCCGCCGCCGCGGCGCCGCTGGCCAGCGTTTCCTGATGCTCGTTGCCGGGTTCGCGCAGCTGCACGCGCATATCGACCAGCCCCGGCGCCAGGCAGCCTCCGGCGCAATCGACGGTGCGGGTGTCGGCGCCGACGCCGTCGCGCCCCAGATTGGGCCCGAGCGCCGCGATTACGCCGTCCTCGACCAGCAATTCGCCGGCGCGGTCGAGGCCGCTCGCCGGATCGAGCAGCCGGGCGTTGGTGAAGAGGGTGCACTGGGTCATGGCGTCGCGGCCGCAGCACGGGTCTCGCGGCTCAAGGCTTCGAGGCAGGCCATGCGCACGGCCACGCCCATCTCGACCTGCTGGCGGATGGCGCTGCGGTCGATGTCGTCGGCGACTTCGGTGTCGATCTCGACGCCGCGATTCATCGGGCCCGGATGCATGATCAGCGCATCGTCCTTGGCGGCGGCGAGCTTCGCGTAATCGAGACCGTAGAAGCGGAAATATTCGCGGGTCGAGGGCACGAAGCTGCCATGCATGCGCTCGGTCTGCAGCCGCAGCATCATGACGATGTCGACGCCTTCCAAGCCCTTGGCCATGTCGAGAAAGACCTCGACGCCGAGACGCTCGATCGCGGCAGGCAGGAGCGTGCGGGGTGCCACGACGCGAACATGCGCGCCCATGATATTGAGGAGCTGGATGTTCGAGCGCGCGACGCGGCTGTGCAGAATATCGCCGCAGATGGCAACGCTCAGCCCTTGCAGGCGGCCCTTGCGGCGGCGGATGGTGACGGCGTCGAGCAGCGCCTGGGTCGGATGCTCGTGGCTGCCGTCGCCGGCGTTGATGACGGCGCAATCGACCTTCTCGGAGAGGAGCTGCACCGCGCCAGAATCCGGGTGGCGCACGACCAGCACGTCCGGATGCATGGCGTTCAGCGTCATCGCCGTATCGATCAGCGTCTCGCCCTTTTTGATCGAGCTCGCTTGCGCCTGCATGTTGATGACGTCGCCGCCGAGCCGCTTGCCGGCGAGCTCGAAGGAGGTGCGCGTGCGCGTCGAATTCTCGAAGAACAGATTGATGATGGTGCGGCCGCGCAGCAATGACTGCTTCTTGTCGGCTTGGCGGCTTTGCTCGACATAGCTGTCGGCACGGTCGAGCAGATAGGTGATCTGGTCGGGGGAAAGCCCCTCGATTCCCAACAGATGCCGATGGGGAAACGGGTTGTTCGCGGAGCCGGAGTCCATTAAAGCCGGGACTATAAGTATGGAAGCCCTCGTGGGCAAGGTGGCTCTCCGCCGCCCACGCGATCAGCCGTGGTCGTAGGCGCGTTCGCCATGGGTGGCGAGGTCGAGCCCGTCGCTTTCCTCTTCGGCGCTGACCCGCAAGCCGGTCACCAGGCGCAGCAGCTTGATGAGCACGAATGTCGCGACGATCGACCAGGCCGCCGCCGCCGCGATGCCAGTGGCTTGCGCGGCCAGCTGGCTGCCCATGGTCATGCCGGCGGCATAGCCTACGCCGCCGAGCGCGGGCAGGGCGAAGATCGCGGCGAGCATCGTGCCGAGCATGCCGCCGACGCCGTGCACGGCGAAGACGTCGAGGGAGTCGTCGATCTTGAGACGCCGCTTGACGAAACCGGTGGCCTGAAAACAAACGAGGCCCGCCGCAACGCCGATCGCCAGCGCGCCCATCGGTCCGACAAAGCCCGAGGCCGGCGTGATCGTCGCGAGGCCGGCGACCGAGCCGGTGACCAAGCCGACCGAAGTCGGCTTGCCGACGCGCAGCCACTCGGCCGCCATCCAGGTCACGGCCGCCGCCGCCGCCGCGAAATGCGTCGCCAGGATCGCCGAGGCCGCCACGCCGTTGGCCGCGAGCGCGCTGCCGCCGTTGAAGCCGAACCAGCCGAACCACAGCATGCCCGCGCCGGCCATAGTCATGCCCGGGCTGTGCGGCGGTACGAGGCCGTGGGGAAAGCCGCGCCGCGCGCCGATCATGATCGCCGCGACCAGCGCCGAGACGCCAGCGGTCGTGTGGACGACGATGCCGCCGGCGAAGTCGATGACGCCGCGCTGCGCCAGCCAGCCGCCGCCCCAGACCCAATGCGCGATCGGTAGATAGACGACCACCGTCCACAGCAAAGTGAAGGCGACGACGAAGCTGAAACGCGCGCGTTCGGGAAAGGCGCCGATGATGAGCGCCGGCGTGATGATGGCGAAGGTCATCTGGAACAGCACGAAGACATATTCCGGAATGCGGGTGGGCATCACGTTTCCGGCGAGTCCGACGAGAAACGACTTGCCGAAGCCGCCGATCAGCGCATTGCCCTCGCTGAACACCAGGCTGTAGCCGAACAGCAGCCAGATCAGCGAAACCAGGCTGCAGATGGCGAAGCAATGCATGAGGACGGAGAGCACGTTGCGCGACCGCACCAGTCCGCCATAGAACAGCGCCAGCCCGGGCAGCGTCATGAACATGACGAGCGCCGAAGCGACCAGCACCCAGGCGGTATTCCCCGTATCGATCTGCATTTTTCCCCCGTTTCGAACTCGCGCGAAGAGCGGCAATATTTGCTTAGTTTTCGCGCATCGCGGGCAGGGTCACAATCGGGAACTCGCTCTTTTGCACAGCTAAAAAGGCAAAATGCCCGATTCGGAAGCATCGATTCCGAAAAAATCAGGTCTGGGCAATCCGGTCCAGCAGCCCCTGGAGAATATAGGCGGCGGCGGCGCTATCGACGATCTCGCTGCGCCGCCGGCGCGAGATGTCCGCCTCGATCATCTGGCGCTCGACCGCGGCGGTGGACATCCGCTCGTCCCAAAATGCCAAGGGCAGGTCGAGCTCCGCCAGCAGGTTGTTGGCGAATTGCCGGACGCCCTGGACGCGCGGTCCCTCGCTGCCGTCGAGCGCCAGCGGCAAGCCGACGACGAAGCCGCCGACACCGTGCTTTGCGATGTCCTGCTGGAGGCTTTTCAGGTCGTCGCGAAAGCGCGTGCGGCGGATGGTGGCGAGCGGAGTCGCGACGACGAGACGCGTGTCGGACAGCGCCAGGCCGATGGTCTTGGTGCCGACGTCGAGGCTCAGGAGCCGCGTGCCGGCTTTGAGCTGCGCCTTGAGGTCGGTCGGGTTGCAGATCGGCATGTCGGGTGGTAGTACCGCGAAGCGGATTTCGAGGAGAGAACTAGCCTATGGCGCTCGACAAGGCCACCGTGGCGCGGATCGCCACCCTGGCGCGCATCAAGGTGCCCGAGGCCGAGCTGGCAGGGCTCGCCGGCGAGCTCTCCAAGATCCTGACCTGGATCGAGCAGCTCAATGAGATTCCGACCGACGGCGTCGCGCCCATGGCCAGCGTCGCGCATATGACGCTGCCGATGCGGGCGGACAAGGTGACCGACGGCAATTGCCGCGATGCGATCCTCGCCAACGCACCGGAGGCGGCGCACGGCTTCTTTGCCGTGCCCAAGGTGATCGAGTGAGGCTGACCGACCTCACCATCGCGCAGGCGCGCGACGGCCTTAAGCGCAAGGACTTCACCGCCCGCGAATTGACCGATGCCTATATATCGGCGGCCGCGGCGGCCCGACCGCTGAACGCCTATCTCCTGGAGACGCCGGAGCGCGCGCGCGCCGCGGCCAAGGCATCCGATGCGCGGCTTGCCAAGGGCGCGGGCTTGCCGCTCGACGGCATCCCCATCGCCATCAAGGATTTGTTTTGCACCGCGGGCGTCGAGACCACCGCCGGCTCGAAAATCCTCAAGGGCTTCAAGCCGCCTTATGAATCGACGGTGACCAGCCAACTGTGGCGCGACGGCGCCGCCATGCTCGGCAAGCTCAACCTCGACGAATTCGCCATGGGCTCGGCCAACGTCACCAGCGCCTACGGCAATGTCGAGAACCCGTGGCGGCGGCGCGGCGATAACCGGCCGCTTGTCCCGGGGGGATCCTCAGGCGGCTCGGCGGCGGCGGTGGCTGCGCATGCGGCGCTGGCGGCGACCGGCACAGATACCGGCGGCTCGATCCGCCAGCCGGCGAGCTTCTGCGGCGTTACCGGCCTCAAGCCGACCTACGGCCGCTGCTCGCGCTGGGGCATCGTCGCCTTCGCCTCGTCGCTCGACCAGGCGGGACCGCTGACGCGTGACGTGCGCGACGCCGCGATCATGCTGCGCTCGATGGCGGGGCACGATCCGAAGGATTCGACCTCGGCCGACAGGATCGTGCCCGATTTCGAGAGGGCGGTCGGGCAGCCGATCAAGGGCGCGAAGATAGGCATCCCGAAGGAATACCGCATCGCCGGCATGCCGCCCGAGATCGAGGCGCTGTGGCAGCGCGGCATCGATTGGCTCAAGGATGCGGGCGCCGTGCCGGTCGAGATCAGCCTGCCCATGACCAAATACGCCCTGGCGACCTATTACATCATCGCGCCGGCGGAGGCGTCGTCGAACCTCGCGCGCTATGACGGGGTGCGCTTCGGCCTGCGCGTACCCGGCGAGACGCTCGATGAAATGTACGAGAACACGCGCGGGCAAGGCTTCGGGGTGGAGGTCCGCCGCCGCGTCCTGATCGGCACCTACGTGCTCTCGGCCGGCTATTACGACGCCTATTATCTGAAGGCGCAGAAGGTGCGGAATTTGATCGCGCGCGATTTCGACGCGGCGTTCAAGCGCTGCGATGCGATCCTGACGCCGACCGCGCCCTCGGCCGCCTTCGCCATCGGCGAGAAGATGGACGATCCGATCGCCATGTATCTCAACGACGTCTTCACCGTGCCGGTGAATCTCGCCGGCTTGCCGGGAATTTCCGTGCCGGCCGGCTTGTCAGCCGACGGGCTGCCGCTGGGGTTGCAGGTCATCGGCAAGGCCTTCGACGAGGAGACGGTGCTGCGCGTCGGATCGGCGATCGAGGCGGCCGCAAAGTTCGATGCCAAGCCGGCCTTTGTCGCGGGTAATACCTGATGGCGGCGCTGCTGAAAGGTCGCACCGGCGAGTGGGAGATGGTCGTCGGCATCGAGGCCCACGCCCAGGCGATCTCCGACGCCAAGCTGTTCTCGGGCGCCGCCACGGCCTTTGGCGCCGAACCCAATACCCAGGTCTCGCCCGTCGATGCCGGCTTTCCCGGCATGCTGCCGGTGATCAACCGGCATTGTGTCGAGCAGGCGGTGAAGACCGGCCTCGGGCTCGACGCGCAGATCAATCTGGTCTCGGTGTTCGATCGGAAGAATTATTTCTACGCCGATCTGCCGGCGGGCTATCAGATCTCGCAATATTTGCAGCCGGTGGTCGGCAAGGGAAAGATCGTCCTCGACATGCCGGACGGCGCGACGCGCGAGATCGGCATCACCCGCCTGCATCTGGAACAGGACGCCGGCAAGAGCCTGCACGACCAGCACCCGAGGCAGACCTATATCGATCTCAATCGCGCCGGCGTCACGCTGATGGAGATCGTCTCCGAGCCCGACATCCGCAGCGCGGAGGAGGCGGGCGCCTATGTCCGCAAGCTGCGCTCGATCCTGCGCTACCTCGGCACCTGCGACGGCAACATGGAAGAGGGCTCGCTGCGCTTCGACTGCAACGTCTCGGTGCGCAAGCCCGGCGCGCCGCTCGGCACGCGCTGCGAAATCAAGAACGTGAACTCGGTCCGCTTCGTCATGCAGGCGATCGATTACGAGGCGCGCCGCCAGGTGGCACTCATCGAGGAAGGCGGCACGGTCGTGCAGGAGACCCGGCTCTTCGATTCCGGCAGGGGCGAGACCCGGCCGATGCGCTCCAAGGAGCAGGCGCATGATTACCGCTATTTTCCCGATCCCGATTTGCTGCCGCTGGTCCTGGAGAAGGCGTGGGTCGAGATGCTGCGCGCCGGCCTGCCCGAGCTGCCCGACGCCAAGAAGGCGCGCTTCATCCGCGACTACCATCTGTCGCCCTATGACGCCGATGTACTGGTCGGCGAGCAGTCGGATGCCGAATATTTCGAAACCGTCGCCCGGGGCCGCGATCCCAAGCTTGCCTCCAACTGGGTGACGGTCGAGCTGTTCGGCGCGCTCAACAAACTCGGCAAGAGCATCGCGGAATCGCCGGTCAAGGCGACCGAGCTCGGCACGCTGATCGATCTGATCGCCGATGGCACGCTGTCGGGGCGGCTGGCCAAGGATGTCTTCGCCGCCATGGTGGAGACCGGCAAGGGCGCGCAGGCGATCGTCGACGAGCGCGGGTTGCGCCAGGTCACCGATAGCGGCGCGATCGAGCGGGCGATCGACGCGGTGCTGGCGCAGGAGCCTGGCAAGATCGCCGAATACCGCGCCGGCAAGGAGAAGCTGCTGGGTTATTTCGTCGGCCAGGTGATGAAGGCGACCCAGGGCAAGGCGAATCCGGCAATGCTCAACGAGCTCTTGAAGAAGAAGCTGGCGCCCTAGCTCTTCTCGATCCGGCCGTAGGTGTCCTCGAGCCGGACGATGTCGTCCTCGCCGAGATAGCTGCCGGACTGAACCTCGATCAGATGCAGCGCGATCTTGCCTGGGTTCTCCAGGCGATGCGCCGTGCCGAGCGGGATGTAGGTGGACTGATCCTCATAGAGGATGGTCTCGGCGTTGCCGTGCGTCACCTTGGCGGTGCCCTGTACGACCACCCAATGCTCGGCGCGGTGATGGTGCTTCTGCAGGCTGAGCTTGCCGCCCGGCTTGACCATGATGTGCTTGACCTGCACGCGGTCGCCGTGATGGATCGAGCGATAGGTGCCCCAGGGGCGGTGGACGAGGGGATGCGATTTGAGCTCGCTGCGGCCGCTCTTTTCCAGCCGGGCGACGAGCTGCTTGATGTCCTGCGCGCGGTCGCGCTTTGACACCATCACCGCGTCCGGCGTGACGACGACCACCAGATCCTCAACGCCGAGCACGGCGAGCAGCCCGCTTTCGGCGCGCAGCAGATTGTTGCGCGAATCCTCGGCGATGACGTCGCCATTGACGACGTTTCCGGCCGAATCCTTCTTGCCGATCCGCCACAGTGCGTCCCAGGTGCCGACATCGCTCCAGCCCATCTCGGTGGGAACGACCGCGGCCCGCGGCGTGTTTTCCATCACGGCGTAGTCGATGGAGATATTCTCGGCCCGGCCGAAGGAGTCCTTGTCGAGGCGGACGAAGTCGAGATCGCGCTTCGCCTTCTCGACGGAGGCGCAGCAGGCGGCGAGGGTCGCCGGCTTCAGCCGCTCAAGCTCCTGAAGATAGAGCGCCGCCGGGAACAGGAAGATGCCGCTGTTCCAATAATAGGTGCCCTCGGCGACGTATTGCTTGGCGCGCTTGGCATCCGGCTTCTCAACAAAGGCGGCGACGTCGAAGGCGTCGTTCGAGCCGTTCAAGGGCTTGCCGCGCTTGATGTAGCCGTAGCCGGTCTCGGGCGTCGCCGCCTTGATGCCGAAGGTGACGAGATGGCCGCTGCGCGCCGCTTTGGCGGCGCGTTCGATCGCAACCAGGAACGCCTTGCCGTCGGCAATCGCATGGTCGGACGGCATGACCAGCAGCAACGCGTCGGGACCGGCGGACACCAATGCCAGCGCCGCGACGGCTGCGGCCGGCGCGGTGTTGCGCCCCATCGGCTCGAGCAGGATGGCATGCGGCTCGATCGCGGCGAGGCGGAGCTGCTCGGCGACGATGAATCGGTGTTCGTCGTTGGAGACGATGAGGGGCGCCGCGAAGCGCGTCTTGTCGGAAACCCTGAGCGCCGCCTCCTGCAACAGGGAATGCTCGGATGAGACCAGCGGCAAAAGCTGCTTCGGATACATGGCGCGCGACATCGGCCATAGGCGCGTGCCCGACCCGCCGGAGAGGATCACCGGATGGATCGCACCGTTGGCAGGGGCTGAATTCTTCGCCGGCATGTGCGGATCCGCGGGGCCTGTCGGGTTGCCTATATTACGGCACGCATCTTAGCGCAAAGCCGCCGGCGCGGCGCGGGTCGAGAGAACGAGTCGAATCGGGGGTGCGAAGGGAGTCGGAATGGGGCGCCGTCCGGGATCGGCCCGGTCGGTGCCGCGATATTGCAGCGAAGCTGGGGTCGAGTCAGGCCGTCAGGGCGCGCGGGCGACCAGGGCGGCGCATGGCGCGCGCGAAGGACGTGACGCTCTCCACGCCGCGCTCCAGCGCCGACAGCTCCTCGCGGCAGCGCTCGAGCATTTGCAGATCGCGCGCGTCCTCGCGATCCGAGATATCCATGTAGCTCAGCTTGATCTCGACAAGGTCGAGCAGCATTTCCACGGAACGCTTTGACAGGCTCATGATTCCCTCCACTCGCTAAACTGCATCGATGATTGGGCTTCAATCATTAAAATGCGGTGAATCGAATGCGCGGAAAAATCGGCCGGAATGCCGCAGGGTAAACTTCCGTAAACCAATGGGGGGAAGTGCCGTTTGACACCCCGGGATGCGGCCTTTAGAACGGCTCTCGCATACGCCGTGAAACGACACCACTCATTGCGGAGGGGTGGCCGAGTGGCTGAAGGCGGCGGTTTGCTAAACCGTTATACGGGTCAAACCGTATCGTGGGTTCGAATCCCATCCCCTCCGCCACTTT
>DASRKX010000075.1:0-34040 GCA_035648735.1 Allostellaceae bacterium | reverse complement strand
GGCTGAGCCGCCCAGCCGAACCGGATATTCTGGCCGAACATCTCCTTGAGGCCGAAATCGTAAGCGAAGGTCCACTGCGTCGACCAGCGATAGTAGTCCTGGCTCCTGCCACCAAAGGTGCCACGCTGGGTCGCCGGGATGGCGTCCTGCGGCAGCCATTGCGTCTCGATCTCGGCGTTCATCGACAGACGACGGGTCAGATTGAAAACCGTGCCGGCGCCGATGAGGTTGGAGTTCCACAAGCCGAATCCGCCCACGGCGAAGGGGTTCGTATGCTCAAGTCCCACGCCCGGGCCACCGGTGACCACGGTGTCATTGCCAACCGTGCTCAGACGCGTGTGGCCATAGCCAATGATGAAATCGCTGCCGTCAGGCGTGAGGTTCCACAAGCCCACGAAACCGAGCTCGTTCATGTGGCCGGTCTTGTAACCGTCCGCGAGGCGGACGGTCAGGGTCGAGCCGTAACCCGGCAGGAAGCCCCAGTAGAACGAATTGTCGCCGGGGGTCATGAAGTTGACCTGGACGCCGTCCGCGACCGTGGTCTGCATGTTGTTGAGGTCGGAGAGGAACGGCAGGTCATTGAGGAAGCCGACGCCGATCTCGGTGCCGTCGACCGACGGCAAGCGGCCGCCCTCGATGCTGAACCAGTCGAGCGGCTGGAACGTCGCCCATCCCTTGAACAGGAACGAGGCAGCGCCCGTATTATTCAGTCCGTGGTTTCCATTCGTCGAGTAGAGATTCGGACTCACGTTGGGCGAGGTATAGCCCATGACCGGCGTTTGCGGCGGTTCGCCGACCCAGGCGTGGAATTGCAGGGGAAGGCTGTCGCCGAACATGTTGCCATGGGAATTGATGATGAAAATCGCGTTGGTAAGGTCGATGTCGCCCGTGATGCCGCCGCCCGCACCGACAGGCGCACCGGGAGCCGGGACGGCGTTGTTCCAACCCGACAGGGCCGCTTCGACGCCGCCGTTGACCCGCCATTCGCCCAGCGGGCCCATGTCGTATTTGAGGGGCGTCGGAAGATCCAACGCGAAGCTCGGCGTGCCGAGACCGAACAGACCAACGACGCTCAAGCAAAGAACGGTGAGCGCCTGTACGAGTTTCCTGATCATTTCTCTCTCCCCTGAAGATACAGAACGTTATGACGAAAGGCGGAGCCTGGCCTGGGCTTCGCTTGTGCGATTGACACCCCCGGGCCCTATTCGGCCGGAACCCCGCGGGCAAGGTTTGCGATCCGCCGCGCGCGCAACGGCTTGAGCGCGACGAGCGCCAGCGCGACGACGATGAAATTCATGATCGACGCGCCCGTGGCCGTAGAGAGCAGGCTCAAAGTCGCGGTCGAAACGGCCCGGCCATGCGCGGCGCTCATCGGATGGACGAATAGCGCCCAACCCGGTTGCAGGGCGGCGAACGTCGCGATGCCGATGATGCCGATGATAAGTTGCAGCCAGCGGCTGGGCACCGTGCTACGCGGTAATGGCCGGATCGAAATTTTTCCACTCCCCCTTAAAAGCCAACGCTCGACCAGTAATCCTGATTCTGTTTCGCGCTGGCATCCCACCGAGAGTTGTAGGATCGGCTGGCGAAGCCTCGGCTGGCAAGGCTTCTGCCCATCCTTGTCGACGATTGTCGCGGGCCGTGGCGCAAGTGCAACAGTCCGATGACACGTCCGAAATGTGAGGAATCCGCGGATTCCTGCCAGTCGTGGGCAAATGTTCCGCGTATGTTCCTAGGATTGATCTCATTGCGGAAGTCGTTTCCATTTGGTGAAACGACGGCTGCCGGGCGGCGAATCCGCCGGCTAATTTGGTTTCATGGGCGCGCGGCCTTTCGAGATCATTGCAGCGGCTGGCGGCTGCGGTCGGTCATCAGGAAGGCCGCCCCCGCGGCCAGCGCTCCGGCCGCCATGAGATACCAGGCCGGGGCCAGCGGATTGCCGGTGACCAGGATCAGCGCCGTGGCGATCAGCGGCGCCGTGCCGCCGGCGATGCCGATGCCGATGTTGAACGACACCGAATAGCCGCTGAGCCGGTAGTCGCGGCGAAAGAGCTCCGACAGCATTGCCGGCGCCGTACCCATGACCAGCGCGAGCAGCGCGCCGAATAGGATTTGCGCCGGCCACAGCGCCGCCGCCCCGTCATGGCGGATTAAGGCGAAGGCCGCCCAGGCAACCGCCGTTTCGGCGATGAAGGCGATCATCAGCATGGTCCGGCGGCGCAGCCAGCGGTCGGTCGCCCAGCCGGCGAGCGGCACGACGCACAGCGCCACCGCCTGGGCCGCGGTGTTGGCGCGCAGCGCCGTGCTCTCGGCGATGCCGCCGAACTGGCTGGCGAAAGTCGGCAGGAACACCATGGTCAGGTAATTGACGACGCCATAGCCCGAGGTGAACAGCACGGCGTAGACCATCGCGCGGGGCGACTGCCGCAGCGCCTGCCGCAGCGGCGGCGGTTGGTCCTTCGACGCCGGGATTTTGGGCGTCGGGCCGGAATGGATCAGCCGGCGCCGCACCAGATAGGCGAGCAAGGCGAGAACGCCGCCGAACAGGAACGGCAGGCGCCACGCCCATTCGCGCGCCGGCGTGTCGCCTGCCAGCGTCACCGTCGCCGCCGCGATCCCGGCGGCGAGCAGCACGCCGCTGGTCGAGCCGATATTGGCGAAGCTGCCGGCGAGGCCGCGCCGCCCCGGCGGCGCCGTCTCGACCAGGTAACAGACCGAGCCGGTGAACTCGCCGCCGACCGAGAAGCCTTGCAGGATTCGCACGAGCAGCAGCAGGATCGGCGCGGCGATTCCGATCCGATGATAGCTCGGGAGCAGCGCCATCGCCGAGGTCGCGGCGCCCATCAGCACCACCGAGGCGATAAGCACAAAGCCGCGCCCGATCCGGTCGCCGAGATGGCCGAGCACCGCGCCGCCGAGCGGCCGCACCGCGAATCCCAAGGCAAATCCGCCATAGGCGCCGATCAGCGACGCCAGCGGATCGGCGGAGGGAAAGAACAGCGGCGCCAGCACCGGCGCGAACAGGCCGTAGAGCCCGAAATCGTACCATTCGAGGAGGTTGCCGACGGCGCCGGCGGCCAGCGCCTCGGCCGACAGCCGCGCGCGGATCGGCGGGGGTTCCTGCAATGCGGTCACGCGGCGCGCTTTCCCGGAGCGGTCGCGTGCTCAGACGGTGGCGTGCGCCATTCCCAACCGCGCGCGGACAGCGTCGCCGGCGGCGGGCAGGAAGTTCTTCTCGTCCGGCAAGACCAGCGCCGCCGAACGGACGTGGTGGTGGCGGGGGTCGACGCCCGGCGGCACCGTGCCGTTTTCGGCGAGCGCCTTGGCCGCGCGGAGCAGGCGGTTGCGCGCCATGATGATGCCGTTATCCGTGCCGACGAGATTCTCGCGCGTGCGGTCGGCGATCGGTCCCATGCTTTCCTGCAGGCTCGCATCCTGCATCGCGATGCCCTCGACGCCGCTGAAGGACCGGCCGGCCTTTTGCCCGCCGCGGTCCATCAGATACGCGTTGGCCTTATTGGCGCGCGGCCGGTAGGTGCCGGGAACATAGGTGACGTGCACGCCCTTGCCGTCGCGCATCGCCTGGATTTCGGCGATGCTCAAGGCGCGCGTCGGATGGAAATCGAAGCTCCACGTCCAGCAGGTGTGATCGTCGATCGGTACCCAGAAATGGCCATGCACCGGATGATCGGCGCGCGGCGGCACGATGGTATAGCAAGGCATGACCCAGGGCGTAATACGCCAGTAGAAATTGCCGCTCTCCGCCTTGCGTCGCGCGCCGATGAACAAGCCGCCCGGCGCCTCGGCGATCTCGAATTGCGGCGCCGCATCGTTGAAATTGTATTGGTTTCCCTTGGCACCCTTGAAGAGCGGGTCGGTATCGAGCGCGGCGCGGTGCAGCCACGACACGTGACTGGAATCGATGCCGCCTTCGAGCGCCTGCAGCCAATTCGATTCCTGCAGCCGCTTGGAGACGAAACGCTGCTCGGCCGCGACCAGCGCGAATTCGAACTCGGGCAGCGGCGGCTGCTGATGCGGCGGCCCCATATAGGTCCATAGGATGCCGCCGCGGGCGATGAGCGGATAGGATTTAAGCTTGATGCGCTGGCAGAAGCCGTTGTCGGCAGGCTCCGACGGCACCTCGAGGCATTGACCGGTGACGTCGTATTTCCAGCCGTGATAGGCGCAACGCAGGCCGCCCGGCTCGTGGCTGCCGAACCACAGCGAGACGCCGCGATGGGCGCAGAACTCGTCAATAAGGCCGAGCCGTCCGTCGTTGTCGCGCAGCGCGATCAGCTTCTCCGACAGGAGTTCGACGCGGACCGGCGGACAGCCGTTTTCTGGCAGCTCCTCGGCCAGCAAGGCGGGCAGCCAATAGCTCCGGAACATCCGGCCCATGACGGTACCGGATCCGGTGCGGGTCAAAAGCTCGTTCTGATCCTGGCGCAGCATGGATTTCCCACAGCGAGCATAACCCTCGCATCGCCGCCGATCAAAAATTCTCGCGCCAGGGCCGGAGCTCGATCTCCCACGCCCAGGCGCTGCGGTGCTGGCGGTGGAGCTGCAAATAGGTTTCGGCGATCGCGTCCGGTTCGAGCAGGCCGTCCTCGCCGCGCTCGGCTTCGCGCGAACCGCCCGCCTGCCGGATGCCGCCGTCGATGATGACATGCCCGATATGGATATTCTGCGGGTGCAGCTCGCGGGCCATGCTTTGCGCCATGCCGCGCAGCGCAAACTTGCCCATGGCGAAGGCGGCGGATTGGGCATAGCCCTTGATGCTGGCCGACGCGCCCGTGAACAGGATGGTGCCGCGGCCGCGCTCAAGCATCGTTTGCGCGGCGCGTTGCGCCACCAGGAAGGCGCCAAAGGCGGTGATGTCGAGCGCCTTGCGCACTTCGGCGGGGTCGAGCTCGGTGAAGGGGCCGCGCACGCGATAGCTCGGGTTGTAGACCACGATGTCGGGCGGCCCGATGTCGCCGGCGACGGCGCTGAAAAGCGCGTCGATTTCGTTGCGCTTGACGGCGTCGCAGGGGTAGGCGCGCGCGCCGGTTTCCTGGGTCAGCGGCCCCAGCTTCTTGACGTCGCGCGCCGCGAGCGCCACGCGCATGCCTTCCCGGGTGAACAATCGAACGAGCGCGGCGCTCAACCCGCTGCCGGCGCCGACGATAAGCGCGGTTTCCGCCAAGCCTGGCTCAGCGATTGCGGTCGGGCAGGAGCAGCTCGGCGGCGTCGCGCGCCGCGCCGCGCTTGAGCGCCTCGCGCTTGAGCTCGACGAGCACCGGCTTCTGTTGACGCGCGCGCACCATGCCGGAATTGGCGTGCGTGGCGATGCCCGCGGCGAGAATGCGGAATTCCACGAGTTGCGGCGCTTCCGGCGTTCCCGCCACGCGTGCTTCGACTTCTTGGCCCTTGAACAGCCGGGTGATGTGGCAGCGCTCGACCATGCCCGGCTCGACAGGAACGTCGCTGCTCATGCCCTGCAGACGCAATGCGCCGCGCTTTGCCTGCGGATCGAACCAGCGGACGACGCCGCGCCGCATTCCGTCGGCCGGCGGCGGTACGATCATCGTCACTTCGACCGGCTCCTTGACTTCGGCGCGGCGCAACAGCGTGGGCGCGGCCGGCGGCGCCGGCATTTCCGGAAGCGGATTTTCGCTAATGATTTCGGCAACGACGCGCGGCTTGCGCCCGCGACGCTTGGCCGGCGCAACTTCACGCGCCGCTTCGGGCTTGACCTTTTCCTCGACCCGGGCGCGGGCGGCACGCGGCTTGCCGAGCTCCGAAAGCGTGCGATGCACGGTTTCGATCAAATCCGGTATTTCGTCATTGGCGGTCGGACGAGAGGCAAGAAGCTTGGCGATCATGCGGGCGGTGTGCGCCGTCGCGGACATTATGAACCTCTTAAAGGCAGGTCAGG
Organism: Allostellaceae bacterium; assembly: GCA_035648735.1. Classification (GTDB taxonomy): domain Bacteria; phylum Pseudomonadota; class Alphaproteobacteria; order ATCC43930; family CGMCC-115725; genus REEB95. The sequence goes on along the minus strand of DASRKX010000075.1, from coordinate 28,123 downwards.
ACGCGTCGATAAGCGGACCCGCGAGAGTTGCGGCGTCCGGCGACATCCGGCATGGCATGCTACGGCTGTCCAAGGAGGAAGTCCTTCATAGCATGTCCGCCGCTGTTGGCAAGCCTGCGCGGTTGACGCGATCGAACGCCGGTGGATAATTCGCCCCACGATAGAGCATGAATGGATTGCACCATATCTTAGGCATGGCGGCACTCGGCGCGGGCGTGATTTTCCTGTGGCTGTTGCTGGCGCCTGAAATTGATCCTTCCCGGGTGGTCGAAGCCGCCATCCTTGCGGCAGCCTCTGTCGGTTGGGCGCAACTCGCCGATCTCTAGCGCGCGGCTGCGCGCCGGTTTGACAGCCCAATGGCGAGATGATACGAGCGGACCCGGGGCGAATCGAGAAAGGCGTTCGTTCGGATGCCGCGAGTTTCGATCGGCGATTGCCATCTCCATTACGAGCGCAGCGGCGCCGGCTTCCCGGTGATCCTGGTCACCGGTTTGAGCGGCGTCGCGAGTTTCTGGCGCGAGCAGGTGCCCGTCCTGTCCCGCGCCTTCGATGTCATCGCTTTCGATCATCGCGGCGTCGGTCAAAGCGACCACAGCCGCATCTCCTACACGGTCGAGCGCCTCGCCGCGGACGTCATCGGCCTGATGGACGTGCTCGGCGTCGCCAAGGCGCATTTCGTCGGCCATTCGACCGGCGGGGCAATCGCGCAGATCATCGGCATCGAGCATCCCGCGCGCGTCGCGAGCCTCGTCATCGCCGCGAGCTGGACGAAGGCCGACGCCTATTTCCGCCGCCTCTTCGCCCTGCGCCGGGAAATTCTTCTTCGCCTCGGCCCGTCGAGCTACGTCGCGGCGAGCTCGCTGTTTCTCAACGCGCCCTATTTCATCGCGCAGAATAACGAGGCGCTGCGCCAATGCGAGGCCAAGGCGCTCGCGACCTTCTCGCCGCCGGAGATCATGGCGAGCCGCATCGACGCCATTCTCGCCTTCGATCGCACCGCCGAACTGAACCGCATCCGCGCGCCGACGCTGATCGTCGCGTCGCAGGACGACATCGTCACCCCGGCCTATTTCTCCGAGGCTCTAGCGCGCGCCATTCCCGGCGCCGAGGCCAAGTTCCTGGCCCAGGGCGGCCACGCCTTTCCGCAAACCAGCGCGCGGGAATTCAACCTGGCGATCCAGCCGTTCCTGGCGGCGCATACGCCGGCCGAAACCCGCCGCCAAAGCGCCTGATCGATAAAATTCGCGCTAATTACTGATCTTTTAACCCTCTCGAAAGGGGTTGGACGCGAGTATGCAGGTCCAGTTTTTGGTCAGTGGCGCATGCAGAATCCGCGTAAAAATCAATCCGGCGTCGATCCCGTGCTGGCGGCGCTCGCCGCCGCCGGGGACGTCGCCTATGCCTGGGATCTCGAGAGCGACCGGCTGAGCTGGCACGGCGCGCTCGAAAGCCTGTGCTTCGACGCGGCATCGGTCGAAACCGGCACCGAATTCGCCCGCCGCCTCCATCCCGACGATGTTCCCCTCCGCGCCCAGCGCATCGCGGCGCGGCGCGCGCGCGGCGTCCCGTTCGATTGCGAATACCGCGTCCGGCTCGCCGATGGCGGCTTCGCCTGGCTGCACGACCGCGGCAGCATCGAGCCCAACCCCGCCGGCACCGGCCAGAGAATGCTGGGCGTGCTGCGCCTGGTCACCAGCCGCAAGGCGGCAGAGCAGCGCCTCGAGCAGCTGGCGAATTACGACGAGCTCACCGGCCATTTCAACAAGACGCGGCTGCGCGAGGCGCTCGACCAGGTGCTGGCGTCGAGCCTGCGCTCCGGCTGGCCCGGCGCCTATCTCGCGGTCGGCATCGACAAGCTCGCCACCATCAACGACGCCTATGGCTATAAGGCGGCGGATGCCGTCATCATCGAGATCGGCCAGCGGCTCGACCGCTGCCTGCGCGTCAGCGACGTCATCGGCCGCGTCGGCGGCGACCGCTTCGGCATCATGCTGGCGGATTGCGCCGGCCCGAACATCGCCATCGCGGCGGAGAAAATTCTCCACGCCGTCAGCCAGGTGCCGATCGACACTCTCGCCGGCCCGGTCTATGCCACCGTCTCGATCGGCGCCGCCACATTTCCCGAGCAGGCCAAGACCTCGCAGGAGCTGATGGCCAACGCCGAGACCGCGCTGGCCGAGGCCAAGCGCCAGGGGCGCGACTGCTTCGTGCCCTACGAGATGAGCGAGGCGCAGCGCGCTCAACACCGCTTCGGCATCGCCCTGGGCGAGCGCGTGCAGCGCGCGCTGAAGGACGGGCGTCTCGTCTTCGCCTATCAGCCCATCGTCTCGGGCGAGACCGGCGCCGTCGATTACAGCGAGTGCCTGCTGCGCATGATCGGCGAGGACGGCAAGCTGGCGCTCGCCGGCGACTTCGTCGCCGCCATCGAGCAATTGGGATTCATCCGCCTGATCGACCGCTACGTGCTGGAGAAGGCGGTGGCCGAGGTATCGGAAAATCCCGGCATCGTCCTGGGATTCAACATCTCGGGGTTGACCGCGACCGACCGCTCCTGGCTGCGCGCCATCTCGGCGCTGCTCAAGGGCAAGCCCGAGGTGGCGAGCCGCCTCGTCGTCGAGATCACCGAAACCGCGGCGCTGCACGACATCGATGAATCGGCGCGCTTCGTGCGCACGCTGCGCGATCTGGGCTGCCGCGTCGCGCTCGACGATTTCGGCGCCGGCTTTACCTCGCTGCGCCATCTTCAGGCGCTCGCCGTCGACACGGTCAAGATCGACGGCTCCTTCGTCCAGAACCTGCCGCATAACCCCGAGAACCAGGTGTTCCTGCGCCACCTCGTCGGCTTGGCCAAGGGCCTCAATCTCAAGATCATCGCCGAATGGGTCGAGACGCCGGAAGAGGCGGCGATCCTGCGCCGCGAGGGCGTCGAGCTGCTGCAGGGCTATCTCTACGGCAAGCCGACGCTGGCGAAGCCGTGGCTCCAGGACGCGACCGCGCCGAAACCGGCGCTGAACACCGCCGCGTCGTAGAATTTCCCCTCACGCCAACCCTCTCCCCGCAAGCGCGGGGCGAGGGAGCGCACCGCGTAGCGACAAATCGCTTGGGCGCCGCTCCGTCAACTGCTACAGGGCCGCCTTGGCGCGCGCGGCTCGGCGGCGGCGGGGGAAAGTTCGATGCACCAATCGGAAGACATCCTGTTCTCGACGCTGCTTCAGCTGATCGTCATCATCCTCGCCGCCCGCGGTGCCAATCAGCTTCTGCGCCGGATCGGTCAGCCGGGCGCCGTCGGCGAAATCATCGCCGGATTGCTGCTCGGCCCTTCGCTGCTGGGCTACGTTCTGCCGGGCGTGTCGAAATTCCTCTTCAGCCCCACGGCGGCGATGCCGATCACCGTCATCAGCCAGATCGGCCTGATCCTGCTGATGTTCCAGATCGGCAGCGAGTTCGAGTTCTCTCACCTCCGCAACGCGCGCAACCGCAAGGCGACGGCCGCCATCGCCGTCGCCAGCATCGCCGTTCCGCTCTTCCTCGGCCTGCTGATCGGCTATGTCTCGGCCCCGATCCTGGCGCCCGACATCGACGTCTTCACCTATAGCCTGTTCATCGGCGTGGCGCTCGCGATCACCGCGCTGCCGACTCTCGGACGCATCCTGCTTGAATTCGGCCTGACGCGGACCAAGCTCGGCGTCATCGCCATCTCGGCGGCGGCGGTGAACGACGTGGCCGGCTGGGTTCTGCTCGCCGGCACCGCCGCCTATGCCGCGGCGCGTTTCTCGCCGGAGAACAGCTCGCTGCAGATCGGCGGCATCGTCGGGCTCGCGGCCGTGCTGTGGCTCGCGGGCCGGCCGGCGGTGGCTTGGCTGATGCGGAAGCTGCCGGTCGCGGGCGGCCGGATTCCGCCCAATCTCATGGCCATCGCCCTCACGGTGCTGTTCGCCCTGGGCATCGCGACCTATCTGCTCGGCATCTTCGCCATCTTCGGCGGCTTCGCCGCCGGGCTGCTGTTCCACCGCCACCGCGATTTCGTCGAGGCCTGGCGCAATCAAATCGGGCAGTTCGTCCTGGTCTTCTTCCTGCCGGTGTTCTTCACCTATACCGGCCTGCGCACCAATTTGCTCGGCCTGGTTTCGCTGTCGGACTGGACCTGGTGCGCGGTCATTTTCGCCGTCGCGGTCATCGGCAAGATCGTTCCGGTCTACGCCGCGGCGCGGGTCACCGGTTTCGGCCACGACGAATCGGCGGTGATGGGCGCGCTGATGAACACCCGCGGGCTGATGGAACTCATCGTGCTCAACATCGGCTTCGATCTGGGATTCATTCCGCAGCATGTCTTTACCATGCTGGTCGTCATGGCGGTGGCGACGACGATGATGACCGCGCCGCTGCTGCGCGTCCTGCTGCCGCGTATCGGCCATAGGATCCCGTTGGGGGTCGATGCGTAGCGCGGAGCGTGTGGATTTCCCCTCACCCTGTCCCTCTCCCCGCAGGCGGGGAGAGGGTTACTCGGTGCGCTCCCTCGCCACGCGCTTGCGGGGAGAGGGTGGGGGTGAGGGGCGCTTTACCCTTTCGGGTTCTTGCCGATCTGCTCGATCTGTTGCTGGAGCGCGTTGATGCGCTCCTTCATTTCATTCAGCGACGCCTCTTTCGCCTTCTCGTCGAGCGGCGCGCCGGCGCCCGGCGCCGGCATGCCGCCGCCGGGGAAGGGGGCGAACATCTTCATCGTCTTCTCGAAGAGGGCGAGGTTCTGCTTGCCCATCTCCTCGAGCGAGCCGAACGGGAACATGCCGCCGAACGCGTCCTGCAGGGATTTGCGCATCTGGTCCTGGTTGAGCGCGAAGGACGACATGGCGTGCTCGAGATAGCGCGGCACCAGCCATTGCATGTTGTCGCCGTAAAGCCCGATGAGCTGGCGCAGGAAGGCGGTCGGCAGCATGTGCTGTCCCTTGCCTTCCTCCTCGACGATGATCTGGGTCAGCACGGCGCGGGTGATGTCGTCGCCGCTCTTGGCGTCGTAGACGAGGAATTCGTTGCCCGCCTTGACCATGCGCGAGAGGTCGTCGAGCGTCACATAGGAGCTGGTCGCGGTGTTGTAGAGCCGCCGGTTGGCGTATTTCTTGATGACGATCGCGGGCGTCTCGCCGCCGCTCGCTTCGCCCGCCTTGGGTGCCGGTTCAGCCATGGGGCCAGTATAGCGCATGCTGCGCCGCAATAAAGCGCGGCGACAGCCCCAGCCCTGGCAAGACGCGCCGCCGCCACCTTATACTCCTGCCATGGCCGAACCGCCGGATCTCGCCGAGCTCGCCCGCCGCTATGTCGAGCTGTGGCAGGAGCAGCTCTCCGCCCTGGCGGCCGATCCCGCCGCCGCGCGCGGCATGGCGGGGTTGCTGGCCGGGATGGCGCCGTTCTGGCCCAAGCAAGAGGGAGCCGCGCATGATGCCCCACCGGCGCCCGAGCCGAACCGGCCCCCGGCCGCTGGCGCTGCATCTGGCGAATTCGGGCCTGATCTCGCTCGCCTCGCAAGCCGCCTTGCCGCTGTGGAAAAGCGGCTCGCTGCCCTGGAAGGCGGAGCTCGCCCCGGCGGCGGCCAGCCTCGCGCGAGACCTCGCCGGCGCAAGCGCTGAGGAATTCGCCGCATCGGTCGAGGCCGAGCTGCGCCGCCGCGCCGATTTGTTCCTGACCGGGATCGAGCGCTACCGCCGCCATCCCTATCGCCGCGACCTGCCGGAAATGCCGCTGCTGTGGCAGGAGGGCACGACCAGGCTGCTCGATTACGCGCCGGCCGGCGGCTTGCCTTTGCTGGTGGTGCCGTCGCTCATCAACCGGAGCTATGTGCTCGACCTCGCGCCCGGCAATTCGCTGCTGCGGTTCCTGGCGCAACAAGGCTTGCGCCCGCTGCTGGTCGATTGGGACGCACCCGGCGACGCCGAGCGAAAATTCGATCTCACCGATTACATCGCGCGGCTGGAACGCGCGGCCGAGGTGGCGAGTGAGGCCTCGGGCGGCAAGCCGGTGACGGTGCTGGGCTATTGCATGGGCGGGCTGTTGGCGCTGGCGCTCGCGGCGCGGCGGCCGGAATTGGTGCGGGCGCAGGCGCTGCTGGCGACGCCCTGGGCGTTTCATGCCGAGCGCGAAGACCACGCGCGGCTGCTGGGATCGCTAGCCAGCTCCTTCGCCGCGACGTTCGGCCCGATGGGCGAGCTGCCGGTCGATCTGCTCCAGGCGCTGTTCGCCTCGCTCGACCCGATGATGGCGGTCAAGAAATTCACGCGCTTTGCCGCGGCGGATGACGAATCGCCGCAGACGCGCGCCTTCGTCGCGCTGGAGGATTGGCTCAACGACGGCGTGCCGCTGGCGCTGCCGGCGGCGCTCGAATGCCTGCGCGATTGGTACGGCGCCGACCGGCCGGGGCGGGGATGCTGGCGCGTCGGCGGCAAAGCGATCGTGCCGGAGGAAATCGCGGTGCCGAGCCTTGTCGTGCTGCCGGCGGCGGACCGCATCGTGCCGCCGAGGAGCGCCAAGGCGCTGGCCGAGGCGCTGCCTAATGTGGAGGTGCTGACGCCGCCGCTGGGCCATATCGGCATGGTCGTCGGCCACGGCGCGCCCGGCGCGGTGTGGAAGAAGCTGGCGGCGTGGGTGAGGGGGCGGGCGGCGTAGGGCTATGTCGAGCCTGGCGTTCGTTGTGTTCTATAACTTGGTTGAGGTATCCGCTTTCCCTTTTCCCAATCCGGAAAGAGCAACTGCCTCTTGTTACGTAAACGGGCGGCGATCTCGTTCACCTCCGGTCGCCTAATTACGTGGCGCGCCAAAACTTGAGGCCACAATTTTCCATACGGAATGGAGTTTGGTATCTCGGGTGTTAGCTCAAGCAAGGTCTTCTCAGCTTGTTTGAGTTGGTCTTGCCGGAACAACGTCAACTCGTCGGGTGCCATATCATGAAGCGATTCAAAAAATTCTCCTTGCCCGGTGCTTATCGCGGCGTGTTTGACTTTTGTAGCGACGCGAGTTTTTGATTGCTCCGTTAGCGCTTTTACTTGGCAGTCACGGAATACCTCTATGCCGCGATCATGGCGGGTCGCATAGAACAAACAATATAGAGGCCGATCTTTCAAAGGACGCAGAATCGTAGTTTCGGCCACATAAACAAAATTTCCCAAACGCGTGAGGCTGCTACTAAAGGCTTCGACCAAGATCGCCTTTCGTTCGTCAGAGTTCAAAGCGCGGTTTGCAGTAAGTTCAGCCTCACCCAACCTCGCCTTCCAATCTCCATACGGCATGAGTTCATCCAGACCACCAACGACGATTGGATCATTGATGCTAGCCGCCCGATTGATGAAATCGAACATGAAATTGAAGATAATTTCCGACTTGGGTCTAGCAAGCATCGATTTGAGCGCCTGAAGGGGAAGTCGCCACCCCTTTGGATCGACCAGGAAGAAAGTGAACGCATCAGCAGGTATATCTTTCAAAATTATTGGCAATACGGACAAGAAGTCCGTTGAGTAAGTTTTGATTGTAATGTCCGGGTACCGCTCAGGAACGCGCGCGAGTTTTTTGTAAGCGTTTGAATCGCGTTCGACGAGGAAAGCCGACATACGCACGTCGCGCGTAGCCTTCCATGAGGCTTTGGCGCGACGAAGCGCGTTTAGGGCGATACCAAACGACGTATCCTGAAAACCTTCGTTTGCACTCTGCCAAGGGCCCGCGAACCCGTCGACATAAACAATATGGGAATATGTACTTGCCGTCTTATGAACGAGCATTTCGAGATAGCGCTCAAGAAATACATGCTTTACGTACGATTGTTCGCGGCCGACATAGTCTTGAAGCGCAACCATATTATTCGGCGGCTGTGGCGTACGTTGAAACGCCCGGAAACTCGCTCCACTCTCTGCCATCGAGTTGACGGCCACCGGATTTCGCGCGCAGTCCACCCCATTGCTTGAAGAAAAATGCGACACGGCTTTCAAGACATTGGTCGCGCACGTCGCGGACCCAATCAGGATTAATCGGTCTAGCGCCGTAACCGCTTTCTCCACCGACAATAACCCAGTCGATGCCCGTAAGGTTGAGCCTTCCGATAGGTCCGATTAGAGGCTCAATCGAAAGAAAGCGAACACCTGCGGGAGAATCGTGAAGGTGCCGGATTCGAGATTTCCTTGTGCCGTCTTCCACCGAGACGCCAAACCACATATTGAGAGGCCCACGATCTTTACCATAACGTTCGCGCAAAAAATCACGCAGTAACGACGAGCGCTTCGTAAGCACTTGGAATGTATGCCAGCTCGCGCGTTCCATAGTATCGAATACCCGGCATATGAATTCTCTTGGAATCTCTTTGTGAAAGAGGTCGCTCATAGAATTGACGAAGATCATGCGCGGTTGACGCCAACGGAGGGGCTGCTCCAAGCGTTCCGGACGTAAGGTTAAATCAAATCCAACTTGAAATGGATGACCGGGTGTCCCACGGAAACGCTCGGAGAAACGTTCGGCGTAGCAGTGGTCACAGCCGGCACTGATCTTCGTACAACCCGTGACCGGATTCCACGTTGCGTCGGTCCATTCGATTTTGGTTGCCTGTACCATAGCCCACTATATCGTGTGTTCTCTATTTGTTCCAAGAAAGAATATGCATTGGAAATTAGGGGGCTGATCGAATTACCTAATTTTACTTCCTGGTATCCGTCCGGCTTGCGCCCGCCACTCCCTTGGCCTCAACCTCGCTCTCCCACCCAAACACCGATCTCCCGCCATATTCTGGCGAGCGCGCCATTTCCCCGGCGATGATCGCCGGAAAATCCGGGCCGGTCGCAACGCGCTCCAGCCGCCGCGCCTCGGCGTCCAATCTCTGAATCGCGCCGAGCTCTTCCTCGCTTCCGAGCTTCGCCGCTTGCACGGCGGATTTCAGCACGCGGATCGTCTCGTCATAGACGCGCACCGGCACCGGGAAGGGGTGCCGGTCCTTGCCGCCATGCGCGAAGGAGAATCGCGCCGGGTCGCTGAAGCGGCAGGGCGTGCCGTGCAGCACCTCGGCCACCAGCGCCAGCGCCGCCACCGTGCGCGCGCCAACGCCAGGGGTGAGCAGCAGCGCCGCGAAATCCTTTGGCCCGCGCTCCGCCGCCGCCGCGATATTGCCGTGCAGCCGCCGCGCGATTACGTCGCTCGTTCGCACATCGTGATGCGCGGGCAGGACCAGATGCGGCAGTGCGGCTTGCGCCGGCGCCGATAATGCTTCGCCGGCGCGCGTCAGCGCCGACCACTCGCGGATGATCTTGTCCGCGCCGAGCGAGCCGAGCAACTCAAGCTGCGCCGCGCGCGCCGGTTCCGCCCGGCGGTCGGCGAGGTTGACGATCTCGCCCTGGCTCTGCCCCTCGATCGCCGCATGCGGCGATTCCACGAAGCTGGTCAATCCTTCCGACTGCCAGTGATAGCGCCGCGCCTGGCGCCGGGCGCCGTTCATGCCCTGCTGCACGACGACCCAGTGCCCGTCGTCGGCGACGATGAAGCCGTGGAGGTAAAGCTGGAACCCGTCCTGCACCGCGGCGCTGTCCACCTTAGCGACGAGGCGGCTGGCCCGGGCGAGGGCGTCGCCGTCGAAGCCGACGCGCCCGCCGATCGCGACGAGCTGCTGCGGCGTTTCGCGCGAATGCCGGCCGCGCCCGCCGCAGACATGGATGCCGAGCTCGCGGCTCAGCGGCGCCAGGCCGCGCTTCAGCGCGCCGATCACCGAGGTGGTGATGCCCGAGGAATGCCAATCCATGCCCATCACCGCGCCGAAGGACTGGAACCAGAAGGGATGGGCGAGGCGGCGCAGCAGCTCGTCGCGGCCGTAGTGATGGGCGATGGCCTGGGCGATCACCGCGCCGAGGCGGGCCATGCGCGACGCGAGCCAGGGCGGCACGCGCCCGCCATGGAGCGGCAGATCGGCGCTGCCGGCGCGGCGCGGCATCAGGTGGTTTCCCCCGTGAAAACAAGCCCTTGCATGGCTGCGAGCTTAGGCCGGGCAGGAGAACCTATCAAGAACATTGTCCTTGACCGATCCGGATGGTAGTGGGTCAGTTTGAATTGACCGGCCATCCCCCAGGTCGGATTAAGTCGGATCAGCCCGGATTTCGCCGGACTCGCCGCGCTCGGGGTTCCGTGCGTATGCTTTTCGGATGCCCGATCAGCCCGGCGATATTCTCAATAAACTTGGGATTAGTGGCGAGGCCCTTGACCGCGTGCGATTCGCGCGTGGCGTGGTAGGGAATACTACATATGCCATTTGCGCGGCTCTGGCGGCGATTGCGGCGGTCGCATTTTCATTTAGCAGTCACCCCGGCGTCGCCGAACTGCTCATCCTTGTTATCGTCGGGGTTGTTTCGCTCTATCTGCTTGGAACGTGGATTTTTTCTCACTTAAATCCCGGCCTCGCACTTCTGGGGGGCGCGGAATTATTGAAGTGGCGACAAATGGAGATGGGCGCGAAAGGGATGACCATCCTACCCGAAGAAGTAAATGTCTCCCTGCCTAAAAAAATTGCCCCGCCGCCGGAGGCCTAATGGCTGACAAGCTTTATTCGGTAAACATCAGATGGGTAAAGACACCCATGAAAACGACTGAGCTTGAGCCTATCTTCAATCTGATCGGCGATTGGATTCGGTATAACGGGTTCACTTGGTTTGTTTCCACATCCAGAACAGCAGACGAGATTTATGAAGCGTTAAAAACACAAATCACGACTGAGGATAGCATCGTTATCATGTTAACAGACCCAAAGGACCGATCTGGATGGGTGACGACTTGGATAGTTGAGTGGCTGATCAAACAGGCGGCCAAGTCTCCCTCTTAGTAAATTATTTCCCGGTCTTACCGCGTCGGTTCACATGCTCTAGCCGCCGCGTGTAGCTGGTCAGTCCACCAAACTCCCGTGTCGGCGCTGCAAGCTGGCCTTGCTCGTATTCGTCCACAATCCGTACCATATCGGTCAGGCTCCAAAGCTTGTCCGTGACGCCAGCAGCCATCGCCGGGGTGACGCGGAGCGTTTGATGGATGCGGACGAAATTGTAGAACATGAAGTAGATGGAAAGCGCGTGAGTGTGATTTTCCATTTTCTTGCTGAACGCATTGGTGAGCCGGGTGAAGCGGCGGAGGCCCATGCGGATGTTTAGGTTCATCCGTTCGGCATGTGACGTGCTGACCTTGCTCATATCGGGGTTGCCGATCATCGCTTGCCGCTTCGCGCCGAGGCACGGCGTCGGGCTGTAACGGCGATGCGCTTCCGGCGAGTTGGTCGGATGGCCGTAGATTTTGACCAGCATCGCGTAATCAACGTCATCGCCAAAGGCGGCGGGGACGGCTTTCAGATAGGGCTTATGTCCGTCGCTCGTAATTTGAACGCGATTGCCCAAGCGGCCCTTTAGGTCGAGTACGAAGGCCGAGGCGTGTTCAATGTCTCGGTTGCCGACGAACCAGGACGGAATGAGCTTCGTATCCGAGCAGATCGCCGTCCAAGTCCAAACGTCGCCAATGCCGAGGCCCTTCCGTTCGGCGGGAACGTTCTTTTCCTTCGCGCCGACGAACGACCAGATTTCGTCGAGCTGTAGCACCTTGCACGGCAGTTCCCGCAGCGCCCTATCCTGAAAGTCCGAGCAGGCCCGGCCCGCGTCGATCAGCAGCTTGGCGATGGTGTTCTTGCTGGCCCCGGTCATGCGGGAGATCGCGCGGATAGCCATGCCCTCAACCATGAGGCCGAGGATTTGGGCGCGTTGTTCTGTGGTCAGCCGGTTCATACTAAGCATGATATGAGCTTTTATGCTTAGCGTCAAGTATATTAGAAACAGACTCCGTGTTCAGATATGCGCGTAATACGTGCATAGGCTGCTGATCTGTGATTACCGTCATAAATAGCCATGTCTGCGGCGGGTGGGTGCCCCGCGCGTTAGGAACCTTTTAACTCGGGTTGTGTTGACTTATATGGCAACTCTAGAGCATCTTGTCGCCAGTGGGAAGCTCAGAAAACATGAGCCTGAACTCGACGACGGCGAGATGCCCGAAGGGATAATTTGTCTCTCGCCGGAGTGTGATGCATGGCTATCAAACCACCTGATCGGGACGCCGCGCTTTTCAGGAAGAAAACTGACCGCCTATGACCAAGTCGATCAGATTCTTTATGATTTCGTGATCGGAAGACCGATGGCCTACAGCGTCCATTATCGAAAGCTCGAACCGGTCGGCTCACATGTTTGGGAGCTAAAGACGGTTGACGTGCGTTTGTTCGGTTGGTTTTGTAAGAAAGGCCACTTTGTAGTCGTGTGTGGGTCTCTGAAAAATAAACTCAGGAAGAATAAAAATTATGCGCCGTTCATCGCAAAAGTTATCGCGTTCCGAAAGGCACTTGATCTAGATGAACCGAAGGCGATCACGGGAACAAATCACAATGACATCTTCTAGGAAAGCACCATTGAACAAGCGCCGCCGTACGTATGTCCGCCTGATTGGAGAGATCAATCACGTGTTGAATGAGGCGTTGGCTCAGGAATTTGAGAGGCGTCAGCTTACGATGACTAAAATGGGGGAAATTATTGATCGCGATAAATCTTTTGTATCAAAGAAGATGAACGGCACGACGAATATGACTCTCGAAACGTTGGCTGATTTGGCATACGCGCTCAATCGTCCCGTGAAAGTAACTCTGCCGTCCCGTGAACCTGTGTCCGGCGCAAACCATAAAATTAATGAGGCACAGCCGCAAACGTCAGCGGTGACTAATGGCGCGACGGCGCTAGCTACCTAAGGAGTTAGCGAAATGCCCACGCCACGCCGAGCTATTTGTATTTTCTGTGACGATATTCGCCAGGAAATTAGTAATAAGATTTCTATCATCGGCATGTATCACGGCGATATGATTTTCCTTGCCGCGCCACCTATTCTCGTTCCGAAACTTTTTCTCTTGGTATCCATTATATCTGACCCTGATGACACACCGAAAAAACTGACGACAACAATTCTCGCTCCGGATAAAACAGAAATATATAGAACCACCCTAGAAGAAATAGGAGAATATCGACATATAGAGGGTTCAGTTACGGCGCAGCTTCGGACATGGTTTCCATTGCCGCCTTTTGTGGCCGCTAACCCAGGCGCAATAGAAGTTTGGGCTGAAACAGAATCTGAGAAGCTGAGGGCAGGCCGTCTATTCGTTTCGTTCCAGCCGCCCGAACAGCAAACAATCGACGTGAAAGACGATAAACAAGCAAAAGCCAGTTAGCGGCTCCAGCGCGCCTTTGCAGCCTTTCGTGCTATTTCCGCGCGCTTCTTTTTTGAGAGACTAGTTGCTCGTGCTGCCCCACCCTTGCGCCCCAATTCGACGGCGGCGGGGTCGCGCTTATCCTCTACCTCGTCCACGACATGCCCTGTGGCTATGTCCCCTATGAGCTTCGCCAGGGAGAGGGGGTCGCGGGGGCGCTTGAGGCGCTTGGTGGCCATCTCGGAACCATGCCACGGGGGCGAAACAAGGCCAAGACCCTGGGATTTTCAAACTGACCCACTACCATCCGGATCGATTCAGTAGAAAATTTGTGTCCTCAAAAAACCGCTTCTCGGACTATCGAGGTCCACCGTCATTCCCGCGCAAGCGGGAATCCAGGGCAGGCGCTGAGCAATAGCCCTGGACCCCCGCCTTCGCGGGGGTGACGAAAAACGAGGTCGTTCCCGCTTGCGCGGGAATGACGGCAGGGTAGGATTCACGGCAATCGACGGCGGCAAGCAGGGGGCGACCAATGCGGAAATTCAAATCGGCCGGCAGCGCGGCAATTCTCGTCGGGCTGCTCGCGAGCGCGGCGCCGGCCCCGGCGCAAGCGCAACAGCCGCCGGGCTGGATCGCGGATCCGCGCACCGGTTGCCGCCTGTGGAACAACTATCCGGGGCCGGATGACCGGATCACCTGGGACGGGCCTTGCGTCGGCGGCTTCGGCCAAGGCCACGGAATCCTCCATTGGTTTGCCGCCGGCCGGCCCGACGATGAAGTCGATGACGGCGACTTCGCGCAAGGCAAGCTCGAAGGCCATGGCGTCGTGGCCCGGGCGAACGGCCGGCATTTCGACGGCCAGTTCCACGACAACAAGCCCAATGGTCAAGGCACGCTGCGCGACAGCGACGGGAAGATTTATACCGGCATATGGGTCAATGGCTGCTTCGCCCAGGGCAACCGCCGCTCGTATTTCTTCACGACCGCGACCGAGTGCAGCGCGAAGTGACGGCGCGGCCCGATCATAAGCCGATAGGGACTATGCGCGATGGCGGCGCCGGCGCCCGGAAACACAATCCGTGACGGCCGCTGGTCAGTTCGCGCCGATGAAGGCCGCGACCGTGGCGACATCGCCGTCGAAACGGGCAAAGTCGTTGGGTGACAGGGTGAAGGATAACGTGCCGGCCGCATCGTTGATGGTGAACTGAACCCCCGGGCCCGCCGCCACCGTCAGCAGCGATCGATAGGTCGTGCTGCTCTCCTTGAACGAGCCGATCAGCTGAAACGAATCCGACTGCGCGCGCTCCGCCTTGCGCCACAGGGCGACGAAGGAATTCCATTCGTTCTGGGCGAAGGTGACGGAGACCTTGCGCGAGATGTTCAACAACCCCACCCGTATTCCGCTCTCCTCGTAGGTGGCGATATTGAAGGACGTGTCGCCTCCGGCGTAGCTGCCGACGATGACGAGGCCGGCCCGCGCCGTGGCGGGCAGCAGCAGCAGAGCGGCCAATACCGCCGATAAAAATAGGCGCCGTTTCATCGCGTCCCCCCTGGTTCCGTCGCTCGATCGATGCCGATCCGGTTCGCCGCCGACGGACGGCCGGTATAGTGCGCATCCCCGCCGCCGCCGCTGTCAAGAACATCGCGCTTGACCTGTCCGGATCGATTCAGTACAAAAGTCGTGTCTTTAAGAAACCGCCCAGCCTGCGCGCCGGGCTTTTTATTGCCCGGATTTCGGCGCCCCGCCGGCCTTTCAACGGAACGATTGCCGGGGCGCGGGCCAAGCGGCAGAGTCGGCGCACGGTGATCGGCGGCGGGTACCGACCGGCTCGATGGCCGACCGGCTTGAGAGGAGACATCCGATGCACGCTCGTCTCGTTTTGATCGCGCTGGCGGTGTTCGCGTTTTCGGCACAGGCCCAGACACCGGCCGGCGCCTGGGACGTCGATCCCAAGACGGGCTGCAAGGTGTGGAGCCAATATCCCGATCCGGCGGGCGAATCGATCACCTGGTCCGGCGGCTGCGCGAACGGCCTGGCGCAGGGGCAGGGCGTCCTGCAGTGGTTCGTCGCCGGCAAGCCCTACGCCCGCTATGAGGGCGGCTATCGCGGCGGCAAGATGGACGGCCAAGGCATCTTGCGCTGGGTCGACGGCACCCGCTTCGACGGCGCGTGGCAAGACGACAAGCCGAACGGCGCCGGCACCAAGACCACGCCCAGCGGCCAAGTGTATAGCGGGAATTGGACCAATGGCTGCTTCAAGCAGGGCAACCGCATGGCGGTCGCCAACGCCTTGTTCAAGGAGTGCGGCTTCCCCTAGCGCGCGTCTCTCGTGGATTTCGGCGCCGCGCGGCAGCCGCCCCTTCGGCCGAGTCGTGACGAGTCGCAACACAGCCACATTGAAGCCGCAAAGCGGGATTCTCATGTCGTCCGATTCGAACCGGCGCGGACCGAACCAGTGCCAGTCGAACCACGGGGGCCGAACGCGTAACAGTGAAACGGTACCCATGGCAATTTCAGCATCGCCCATCCCGCCGCGCCTGAAGACCGAAATCGAGAAGATCGCCGTCGCGCTCCACCGCTCCATCGTCGCAACCTTGACCGCCGCCGTCGTCGCCTCCCGCGACCGGCCCCGTTCGCTCGGGGGCGCGCCGGGAATCGGGCGCGGTCCTTGGCGGCCGAAATCCTAGGACGCCGCCGCAGCGGCAAGGACGCCGCTTGATTTCGGCGCCGAGCGTTCTGGGGCTGGCGGCGGGCTTCTGCACGACGCTGTCCTTCCTGCCGCAAGTCATTCGCACCTGGACGACGCGCTCGACCAAGGACATCTCGCTCGGGATGTTCTCGGTTTTCGTCGGCGGCACCGCCCTCTGGCTGCTGTACGGCATCGCGATCGGCGATCTGGCGGTCACCATCGCCAACGGCGTCACGCTGGTGCTCGCCGCGACGATACTCGTCTTCAAGCTGCGCTACGGCTGAAAAGACGTGTCGTCCCCGCGAAAGCGGGAATGACAAAATCGGAAAACCGCCCGGCGCACATCTCCCCTCACCCAGCTTTGGCTAAGGCTCGCCCTTCGACAGGCTCAGGGCTCGCCAACCCAAAGCAACCCTCTCCCCGATTTCGGGGAGAGGGAAGGGTGAGGGGATGTTCGGGCGGATTGATTCGGTCGAAAAACCGTCCCGTCGAAAAAACCACCCGGTACGCATGCCGGGTTTTTTATTGTCCGAAATCAGGAGCGCTCCCATGCAACGCAAACGCCGCGCGGCGAAAAATCCCCGGGCGAAAAGCCCCGCCTATTCCGTCCTCGGGCTCGATCCCGGCGACACGCCGAAGCAGCAGGTCTTCGTCGCCGAATATCTCGTCACGCTCAACGCCAGCGAAGCGGCGGCCCGCGCGGGATATTCGCCGCGCTCGGCCCATGTCATGGGCTGCCTGCTCCTGAAGCAGCCGCGCATCGCCGCCGCGATCCGCGACGGCATGGCGGCGCGCGCCGCACGCATCGGCGTCGCGGCCGATCAGGTCGTCGCCAAGCTCGCCCGCGTGGCGTTCTCCGACATCGGCCGCGTGCTCGACTGGGACGACAGGCGGGTCACGCTGCGCGAGCTCGAGACTCTGAGCGCGGCGGACCGCGCCGCCATCGCCGAGATTTCGGTGCTGACCCCGACACGGGGCTCGCGCCGCGTCCGCGTCCGGCTGCACGACAAGCTCGGCGCGCTGGCGCTGCTCATGCGCCATCTCGGCCTCGACCGCGCCGTCGCCCAGCGCCTCGGCTTCGTCGCACCCGACCCGGATAGCGACCGCGAAAGGCTGATGACCCGGCTCGAGAATCTTGCCAAGGCGAACGCCGCCCTGGAAGCGGAACGGGCGGCGCGGCCGCCGCGCCCGGATGCCAAGCGGTCGAGGTTCACAAATCCGTTCGCGCGGACTATCTATAAGGAAGGCGTTTCCGAACCCTCATGCGAAGGCAGCCCATGTCCTCTTCCCCGGCAAATTCCCAATCCATCGTCATCGCTTCCGCCGCCCGCACCGCCATCGGCGCCTTCAGCGGCGCATTGAGCACCCTCCCGGCGCATGAGTTGGGCCGGGCGGCGATCGCCGAGGCGTTGAAGCGCGCGAAGGTGGCGGGATCCGACGTGTCCGAGGTGGTGTTGGGCCAGATCCTCCAGGCGGGCGAGGGGATGAACCCGGCGCGCCAGGCCGCCATGGCCGCTGGCGTGCCGAAGGAGGTGCCCGCCTATGCGGTCAACCAGGTCTGCGGCTCGGGCCTGCGCAGCGTCGCCATCGGTTATCAATCGATACGCAGCGGCGATTCTTCCATCGTCGTCGCCGGCGGCCAGGAAAGCATGAGCCAGTCGGTGCATTGCGCCTATCTCCGCGCCGGCCTGCGCATGGGCAATGCCGAGCTGGTCGACACCATGATCAAGGACGGGCTGTGGGACGCGTTCAACGGCTATCACATGGGCACCACCGCCGAGAACGTGGCGACGCAATGGCAGATCACCCGCGCGCAGCAGGACGAGCTCGCCGCGCGCTCGCAAAGCCGCGCCGAGGCGGCGCAGAAATCCGGCCGCTTCACGGACGAGATCGTGCCAGTGACGGTGAAGACGCGCAAAGGCGATGTGGTGGTGGACACCGACGAGCATCCGCGCCACGGCACCACGGTGGACACGCTGGCGAAATTGAAGCCCGCCTTCGACAAGAACGGCACGGTCACCGCCGGCAACGCCTCGGGCATCAACGACGGCGCGGCGGCGGTGGTTTTGATGAATGCGGCCGAGGCGGCGCGGCGCGGCATCGCGCCGCTGGCGCGCATCGCCTCCTGGGCGTCGGTCGGCGTCGATCCGGCGGTGATGGGCGTCGGGCCGATCCCGGCGAGCAAGCTGGCCTTGGAGCGCGCGGGGTGGAAGGCGTCGGAGCTCGATTTGATCGAGGCCAACGAGGCCTTCGCCGCGCAGGCCTGCGCCGTCAACCGCGAGCTCGGCTTCGATGCCGACAAGGTCAACGTCAATGGCGGCGCCATCGCGCTCGGCCATCCGATCGGCGCCTCCGGCACCCGGATTCTCGTGACGCTGTTGTATGAGATGCAGAAGCGCAACGCCAAGAAGGGCCTGGCGACGTTGTGCATCGGCGGCGGCATGGGCATCGCCATGTGCGTTGAACGATAAGCGCGTTGAGCGGTAAATATAAAAACGAGGGAGAAACCGGCATGGCACGGGTGGCGATCGTGACGGGCGGGACGCGCGGCATCGGTCGCGCCATCGCCGAGGCGCTGACCGGCGCCGGCTACAAGGTGGCGGCGAATTACGCCGGCAATGACGACGCGGCCCAGGCGCTCACCACGGAGACAGGCATCGCCGCGTTCAAGTTCGACGTTTCCGACTTCACGGCCTGCGCGGCCGGCGTGAAGAAGATCGAGGCCGATCTCGGCCCGGTCGAGATCCTGGTCAACAACGCCGGTATCACCCGCGACAACGTGCTGCACCGCATGACGCCCGAGCAATGGGGCGAGGTGATCGCGACCAATTTGACCTCGTGCTTCAATATGTGCCGGCTGGTGATCGACGGCATGCGCGGCCGCGGCTTCGGGCGGATCGTCAATATCGGCTCGATCAACGGCCAGGCCGGGCAATACGGCCAGGTCAACTACGCCGCCGCCAAATCCGGCATCCACGGCTTCACCAAGGCGCTGGCGCAGGAAGGCGCCGGCAAGGGCGTCACCGTCAACGCCATCGCGCCCGGCTATATCGACACCGACATGGTGCGCGCCGTGCCGCCCAACGTGCTGGAGAAGATCGTCGCGCGGGTGCCGATCGGCCGGCTCGGCCATGCCAGCGAGATCGCGCGCGGCGTCCTATTCCTGGTCTCGGACGAGGGCGGCTTCGTCACCGGCTCGACGCTCTCCATCAACGGCGGGCAGCACATGTACTAGCCGCGCTCGCAGCCGCCACGCCAACCCTGCTCGCGCGGCCGGGTTGGTGGGCGGCGGACGCGCGAGCGAAAAAAGCCTATCCAGGCGGCGCCGTCGCGGCCATCGACGGGCGCTGGGAAAATTCCGCGTACCAGCCGGCCAACGCCTTGTGCCGGTCGCGCCAGGCTTCGCTCGCATAGCGGAAATCGAGATAGCCCAGCATGCAGCCCACGGTGATCTGGCCGATATTGAGCGGGCCGGCCAGCGCACCCTCGCCGACCTTGCCGTCGAGCGCCGCCAGGCCGTTGCGGATCTTGGCCATCTGACCGGCGATCCAGTCGCTCCACTGCAATTCCTTGGGCCGGACCGCGGTCTCGTAGCGGGCGAGGAGGGCGGCGTCGAGAATGCCGTCGCCCAGCGCCTGCTGCCGCAGCGCCACCCAGCGCGCCTTGCCCGCGGCCGGGAAAATCTTCGCGCCGCTATGCAGCGTATCGAGGTATTCGCAGATCACCGGCGAATCGAACAGCACGATGCCGTCGTCGGTCATCAGCGACGGAATCTTCATCAGCGGATTCTCGCCCTTGAGATCGTCATTGGGCTTGGTCGGCACGACGGTGGTGGACAGGCGCTCGATCTTGGGCTCGAGCCCGGTCTCGATCGCGACCACCATCACTTTGCGCACATAGGGCGAATTCGGCGAGTAACGCAGCTTCATCTGTTGTGTTCCCCCTTTAATAAATCCCCTCACCCGGCTTTGGGTAAGGCTCGCCCTTTGGCCAGGGCTCGCCAACCCAAATCAACCCTCTCCCCGATTTCGGGGAGAGGGAAGGGTGAGAGGCGTTGACCGCATTCTAGAAATTATCCTTGGCGCGGCGGATGGCGGCGAAGGTGGCGATGTCGTCGCCCGGCGCGCCCATCGCCTGTTGCAGCGCCGGCACATCGGCGCGCAGGAACGGGTTGGTGGCGAGCTCGTCGCCCATCGTGCCGGGAATGGTGGATTTGCCCTGGGCGCGCAGCGCATCGACATGGCGCGCGCGCGTGGCGAGCGCCGCATTGCCGGGCTCGACGGTGAGCGCGAAGCGCGCATTGGCCTGGGTGTATTCGTGGCCGCAATAGATTCGCGTCTCGGGCGGCAGCTTTTTCAGCTTGCCCAGCGAGCTCCACATCTGCGCCGGCGTGCCCTCGAAGAGCCGGCCGCAGCCCATCAGGAACAGCGTGTCGCCGGAGAACAGCGCCTTTGATTCGGCGAACCAATAGGCGATGTGGCCGCGCGTGTGGCCGGGCACGTCGAACACCTTGGCGACGGCCTTGCCGAAATTGAGATTGTCGCCGTCGCCGACCGCAACGTCGATGCCGGGGATCCGGGCGCGATCGGCCAGCGGCCCGACGACGATGCAGCCGGTGGCGCCCTTCAATTCGAGATTGCCGCCGGTGTGATCGTTATGGTGATGCGTGTTGAGGATATGCGTCAGCTTCCAGTCCAGGCGGGACAGCGCCTCCAGCACCGGCGCCGCGACCGAGGGATCGACCGCGCCGACGGCGCCGCTATCGGGCTCGCGCAACAGATAGACGTAATTGTCCTTGAGGACCGGGATTTGCCTGATTTCGAGCGCCGCCATGGCCGAAGATTAGCGCAAGCCGGCGGCGTGCTACACTCGAAACATGTTCCTCGACGTCGTCGATTTGCGGGATTTCTATGCCGGCCGCCTCGGCCGCGTCGCCCGCCAGATGATCGGCCGGCGCGTCCGCGCGCTGTGGCCCGAGCTCAAAGCCATGCGGATTCTGGGGCTCGGCTATGCGACGCCCTATTTGCGGCCTTATCTCGCCGAGGCGGAGCGCGTGCTGGCGGTGATGCCGGCGGAGCAGGGCGTGCTGCCCTGGCCGCGCGAAGGCCCGAACCGCAGCGCGCTGTCGGAAGAGGGCGAGCTGCCGCTGGCCGATTTCTCGATCGACCGCGTGCTGCTGGTGCACGGCCTCGAATTCAGCGAGCAGGTGCGGCCGCTGCTGAAGGAAATCTGGCGCGTGCTGGCGGGCGGCGGAAGGCTCATCGTCGTCGTGCCGAACCGGCGCGGCATCTGGGCGCGGATCGAGAACACGCCGTTCGGCCAGGGCTCGCCCTTCACGCCGGGC
This sequence comes from Allostellaceae bacterium, assembly GCA_035648735.1. Classification (GTDB taxonomy): domain Bacteria; phylum Pseudomonadota; class Alphaproteobacteria; order ATCC43930; family CGMCC-115725; genus REEB95. The sequence continues at coordinate 6,864 of DASRKX010000075.1, read as the reverse complement.
CAGCTCACGCATCTGCTGCGCGAGGAAGGCTTCACGCCGGAGCGCAACGCCGCCGCGCTGTTCGTGCCGCCGACTATCTCGCGCTTCATGGTGCGCTCGGCCGCGGTGTGGGAACGGCTCGGCGAGCGCTGGTTCACCACCTTCGGCGGCGTCGTGCTGGTCGAGGCGACCAAGCAGATCTACGGCGCAAGGCCGCTGGCGGAGCGCGCCAAGAAAAAATCCCGCCGCGTCTATCTGCCACTGCCCGGCACGCCGAGCCCCGCCGGCGGCTAGCCGGCAAAACCGAAAGGCGGCATCCAAGCTTGTGCTTTACCGTGTTTCGTAGTACGTTTTTGCCATGATCCGCTCCTGGCGCGATGCCGCCAGCCGCAAAGTCTGGCAGGGCGAGCGGCCCAACCGGCTTCGCGGGCTCGATTTCGATGCCGCGACGGATTTGCTTCTCGCGCTCAACGTCGCCAAGACGCTCGGCGACCTGAGCCCTCTCAAGAGCGTCGGGCTTCACAAGTTGAAGGGTGATCGCAGGAACCAATGGGCCATGACCGTGAATGCACGGTGGCGCATCTGCTTCACGTTTCGCAGGGGCGATGCCTTCGACGTGGAGATTATCGACTACCACAAGGGGTGATGAACATGCGTCCGATTGTGCATCCGGGACGGCTGTTGCGGCGTGAGCTCCGATCCCGTGGGTTGAGCGCCAACCGGCTCGCGCTGGAGCTCGGCGTGCCTTCCGGCCGCATTACCGACATTCTGAACGGGCGCCGTTCGATCACGGCCGACACGGCGGTGCGCCTCGGTCGTTTTCTCGGCAATGGCGCGCAATTCTGGCTCGACCTCCAGGGCCAATACGATATCGCTCGGGTCGAGCGCGACCGGGGCGGCGAGATTGCGCGTCGGGTGCATCCGGCGGACGCGGCGTAAGCCGCTCGGAAATTTACTCCGACCCCATTTCTCCTGGCGGGGCCGTAGAGGTTCCTCGGACGCACCCCCTCACCCCGCTTTGGCTAAGGCTCGGCTGCGCCGCGCCAACCCAAAGCAACCCTCTCCCCGGATTCCGGGAGAGGGAAGGGTGAGGGGGCGGCGTTATGCTTGTGCGGGAACGATGGCGGTAAGCATTTGAGTCAGCGCCGCGTGCGCGACGGCCAATTTATTGATGCAGCTGCTGACGATCGGCCATAGCTTGTTGAATAATATCGCTAGTTGGACCGGCAATCCATTCGGAGGCCAAGAACGCTATGCGTCGATTGATTTCGCGTGGCGTGACGTCAAGTCGATCTGTTCCGTGTCGCCCGACCAACGCGACCTTCTTCGTTAGCGGCGCGACAACCTGCGCTGTGGGGTTTCTGAGTGCGGCTGGGAGCGTGTCGGCGTACCCGTCAGCTAGCCACGCCACGCTGCGGTCACTTGTTATGAAGAATTCACCATCAGGAGCGTCTAGTCGAACCCACGAGAGCCGCGGAAAGTGTCGGACTTGGAAGTACCATGCTTGAATATGTAGCGCTTCGAGATGGTCGTCACGGCGAAGCACCCATTTCCAGCCCTTCTTACGAAGCGCATTGAATTCTTCCTCGTCAATAACTTCCTGACGAGCGCCGGTTTTTGAATCTTCAAGACACAGAGGGCGCATTCGATTGTCAATATTCTCGAACCCTGAAGGAGGAGGCTCCACTATTTCATGGTGGGAGTCAGAAGAGAATTCATCGACCCATTGCTGCACGAGTTTTATCCAACCTGGGGTTCGAGCGGCTTGCCACGCGAGGAATCGTGATATCTCCGGTGCAATGGGAACACCCTTGGTGGCTGTGAACCTACGTATAGCGATTGAGGCTGAGCTCTCGATATTTGCTAAATGGGCCTCGATTGATTCGTTTGGACCAGAGAGACCTCCCTGACCATCATACAAGCCTCGTACAATCGAGAAGTTCTTGGGAGATCGTTGGAAGATCACGCCAGTTGTCAACGATCCAATCCATAGGAAGGGGCTTACGTGCTCGGTTGATTCCGACGCCGTAAAGCCATCAAGATAGAACTTAGGTACGGTGTGTGCCCGAGTTCCCAAGGTCACACTCCTCTATTTCCTCGAACTCTCGAAAGCCTTACCGCCGCGTCTTCGACAGCAGGAACAGCCCCTGCTCGGCCAGGAGATTGGCGAGCGCGCGGGTGTAGGGCCGGCCGTGGCGGTCGAGCGAGATGCTGCGCTCGACCTTGATGTCCTCGGCGGCGCAGAGCGCGGCGAAATCGCGGATCGTGCAGAGATGAATGTTCGGCGTCTCGTGCCACGGATAGGGCAGCAGCTCGGTGTTCGGAATACGCCCGGTCAGCAGCAGCCCGATGCGGATGCGCCAATGGCCGAAATTCGGGAACGAGACGATGGCGTGGCGGCCGATGCGCACCAGATGGTTCAGCACGGCGCGCGGATTGCGCGTCGCCTGCAGCGTCTGGCTCAGCACGACGTAGTCGAACGCCGCCGAGGGATAATCCTCGAGGTCGTTGTCGGCATCGCCCTGGATCACCGGCAGGCCATGGCGCACGCAGGAATTCACGCCCGATTGCGACAGCTCCATGCCGCGGCCGTCGACGTTCTTGGTCTGCGCCAAATAGGACAAAAGCTCGCCCTCGCCGCAGCCGATGTCGAGCACACGCGTGCCGGACTCGATCATCGAGCTGACGAGCCGGAGATCGCCGCGGATCTCGCGCGGCGCGACAACAGTGCGGGCGTCGCTGCTCATTTCGGCGCGAGGCCGCGATGCTGGGCGCAGCCGTCGAGAAAGCCGCGCAAGGTGGCGAGGAATTCCGGCTCGTCGAGCAGGAAGGCGTCGTGGCCCTTGTCGGTGGCGATCTCGACGAAGCTGACATTGGCCGCCGCCGCGTTGAGCGCATGGACGATCTCGCGGTTCTCGGGCGTCGGATAGAGCCAGTCGCTGGTGAAGGAGATGACGCAGAAGCGCGTCCGGGTGGCGCGGAACGCATTGGCCAGCGCGCCGCCATGCTCCGCCGCCAGGTCGAAATAATCGCAGGCGCGGGTGATGTAGAGATAGGAATTGGCGTCGAAGCGCTCGACGAAGGATATCCCCTGGTGGCGCAGGTAATTCTCCACCTGGAAATCGGCGTCGAAGCCGTAGGTCAACGCGTCGCGGTTCTGCAGATTGCGGCCGAACTTACGGTGCAGCGCCTGCTCCGAGAGGTACGTGATGTGCGCGGCCATGCGCGCGACCGCGAGGCCGCGCTTCGGGTTGCGCTCCTGGTCCTGGTAATTGCCGCCGCACCAATCGGGATCGGCCATGATCGCCTGGCGGCCGACCTCGTGGAAGGCGATGTTCTGCGCCGAGTGCCGGGCGGCGGAGGCAATCGGCACCGCGGCGAAGACACGGTCGGGATATGAGGCCGCCCATTGCAGCACCTGCATGCCGCCCATCGAGCCGCCGATGACGCAGAACAGCTTGTCGATGCCGAGATGATCGATCAGCACGCGTTGCGCCCGCACCATGTCGGCGATGGTGATGACCGGGAAGGCGAGGCCCCACGGCTTGCCCGTCGCCGGGTTGATGTCGGCGGGCCCGGTCGAGCCCAGGCAGCCGCCGAGCACATTGGCGCAAATTAAAAAGTATTTGTCGGTATCGAGCACCTTGCCCGGCCCGGCGAAAATCTCCCACCAGCCCGGCTTGCCGGTGAGCGGATGCGGGCCGCGGACGTATTGGTCGCCGGTCAGCGCGTGGCAGATGAGAATCGCGTTGGATTTTTCGGCGTTGAGCGTGCCGTAGGTCTGATAGGCGATGGTGTAGGCATCGAGCTTGACGCCGGAATCGAGCGCGAGCGGCTCCGTCACCGCCAGGCGGTGGCCGGAGCGGTCGGAAGCGGCGGCATGCCGCGCCGGAAGCGGGGCGGAAAGGCTCATCGGGGCGAAGCCATGAAGCTGAAAGGACTGTTGCGTTAGGTAGGGATTGGGCCGCCGATATGTCAATGTTTTCTTTGATTTCGCGGGACTTAGGGCCTATCTGTTACCCCCTCCCAAACGCCGAAAGCCGATGACAAAACCACCTCGCACGCTCAAAACCTTGCGCCGCCATATCGACGACCTCGACGACCGGATGCACGATTTGCTGATGCAGCGGGCGGTCATCGTCGCCGAGGTGGCGCTTGCCAAGAAAGCCGAGAACATCGCGCCCGAGGCGCCGATGCGCGAGGCCGAATTGCTGCGCCGCCTCGCCGGCCGGCACAAGGGCGCGTTCCCGCGCGGCGCCATGGTGCGGCTTTGGCGCGAGATGATCGGCGCCGCCATCGTCATGCAGACCGATTTCAGCGTCGCCGTCGCCGTGCCCGACAGCGATCCCGGCGTGTGGGATCTGGCGCGCGACCATTACGGCAGCCAGGCGGCGATGACGCCCTATCGCACCTCGGTCGAGGTGCTGCGCGCGCTCGGCGAGAACCGCGCCAGCGCCGGCGTCGTGCCGGTGCCGGGCGACGGCGCCGAGGACCAGTGGTGGCGCGCGCTCGCCTCGGTCGGCAGCGGCCCGCGCATCGTCGCGCGGCTGCCTTTCGCCGGCCGCGGCAACGCGCGCGGCAATCACGATGCCTTCGTGCTCAATCGCGGCGGCGACGGGCCGCCGGCCGATCGAAGCCTCTTCGTCCTCGAAACCCGCGGCGAGATCAGCCGCGGCGGCTTGGTCACCATGCTGGGATCCTCGGGTGTGGACGTGAGCCTGCTGGCGATGGCGCGCGGCCAGGGCGACATGGGCTGGAGCCTGATCGACATCGGCGCCGCCGTGACGCCCGACGACCCGCTACTGCCGAAGCTGCTGGCGCCGCTCGGCGAGCGCGTGACGCATGTCATGCCGCTCGGCTCCTATGCGCGCGGCCTCGCCGAAGACGCACCCGCTTCGCGGCCGTGACCGCCATGTCCGCGCCGATCCCGCGTCCCGGCATCCTCGACATCGCGCCCTATGTCGGCGGCGAAGCCAGGATTCCCGGCCTTGAGAAACCCATCCGCCTCGCCTCGAACGAGAGCGCGCTGGGGCCGAGCCCGCGCGCCGTCGCCGCCTATAACGCGGCGGCCGGCGACATGCACCGCTATCCCGACGGCAACGCGCTGGATCTGCGCGCGGCGCTCGGCCGGCATTACGGGCTCGATCCGGCGCGCATCGTCTGCGGCGCCGGCTCGGACGATCTCATCCATCTGCTGGCTTCGGCTTATGCCGGGCCGGGCGACGAGGTGCTCTACGGCCGCCACGGCTTCGCGATCTATCCGATCGCGGCGCAGACCGCGGGGGCGACGCCCATCGCCGTGCCGGAAAAGGACCTGACCTTCGACGTCGACGCGACGCTGGCGCGCGTGACCAAGCGGACGAAGCTCGTCTTCATCGCCAACCCGAACAATCCGACGGGCACCTTCATTCCGCGCGACGCGCTCCTGCGCCTGCACGCCGGGCTGCCGCAATCGGTGCTGCTGGTGATCGATTCGGCCTATGCCGAATACGTCGTGCGCAACGATTACGATCCCGGCCTGGCGCTCGCCGGGACGGCGCCGAACGTGGTGATGACCCGCACGTTCTCGAAGATCTACGCGCTCGGCGGGTTGCGGCTCGGCTGGTGCCATGCCGGCGCGGCCGTGATCGACGTGCTCAACCGCGTGCGCAACCCGTTCAACGTCAGCTCGGCGGCGCTCGCCGCCGGCATCGCCGCCCTCGACGACGTCGCGTCGGTCGACCGCGCGCGCGAGCACAACGACATCTGGCGGCCCTGGCTCGAGCGCGCGCTCGCGGCGCTGGGGCTCGCGGTCGTGCCGGGCGTCGCCAATTTCGTCCTCGCGCGCTTTCCGGCGCCGCCCAAGGACGCGGCCGCGGCGTGGGAATTCCTGCGCCGGCGCGGCATCCTGGTGCGCAAGGTCGCGGTCTATCGCCTGCCCGAATATCTGCGCATCACCATCGGCACCGAGGCCGAGATGCGCGAAACGGTCGCGGCGGTCGGCGATTTCCTGGGGGCAAAATGAGCACGCCGCATTTCGAGCGCGTCGCCATTATCGGCATCGGCCTCATCGGCTCGTCGCTGGCGCGAATCATCAAGCGCGACAAGCTGGCAAGCGAGATCGTCGCCGTCGCCAAGCGGCCGGAGACACTGGAGAAGGCGAGGGCGCTGAACCTGGCCGACCGCTACACGCTCGATCCGGTCGAGGCGGCGCGCGGCGCCGATCTCGTCGTGCTGGCGACGCCGCTCTCGGCCTATGCCGATATTGTCCGCCGCATCGCCGACGTTTTGCGGCCGGGCGCCATCGTCACCGACGTCGGCTCGGTCAAGCAGGCGGTGGTGCGGGAATTGAAGCCGCTGCTGCCGGCCGGGGTTCACCTGGTGCCGGGTCATCCCGTCGCCGGCACCGAGTTTTCCGGGCCCGAAGCCGGCTTCGCCGAGCTGTTCGAGGACCGCTGGTGCATCTTGACCCCCACCGCCGGCACGCCCCAAGCACCCCTCGAAAAGGTGACGCGGCTTTGGCAGGCGGCGGGCATGAAGGTCGTGAACATGGACCCGGCGCATCACGACAAGGTGCTGGCGATCACCTCGCATCTGCCGCATCTCATCGCCTACACCATCGTCGGCACCGCAACCGACCTCGAAGCGGCGCTCCAATCCGAGGTCGTCAAATTCTCGGCCGGCGGCTTCCGCGACTTCACGCGCATCGCCGCGTCGGACCCGGTGATGTGGCGCGACGTGTTCCTCGCCAATCGCGAGGCGGTGCTCGAGATGCTGCAGCGCTTCACCGAGGATCTGACGGAGTTGCAGCGCGCCATCCGCCGCGGCGAGGGCGACAAGCTCGAGGCGCTGTTCACCCGCACCCGCGCCATCCGCCGCTCCATCGTCGACGCCAAGCAGGCGTAG
>DASRKX010000074.1:0-2658 GCA_035648735.1 Allostellaceae bacterium | reverse complement strand
GCGGACAGGGTTCGTTTACGCTCTCTGCCTTAGAGTCGCCGCCGGATCATTGCGCGGCTTCTCATGTCCCTCTCCTCGCCATTCATCGCCTCGCGGCTCGGCCTGAGTTCGTGGCTGCGCGCCAACGCGCTGGCCCTGGCGGCGCTCGCCGCCGTGCTCGCCTGCTGCCTGCCGTTCCTCGTCGTCAGCCTGCCGGCGATGATCGACTATCCCAATCATCTGGCGCGGCTCTACGTCCTCACCCATTACGCCCAAATCCCGGCGTTCCACGAATTCTACCGGCCGGAATGGCACGCGGTGCCGAACATCGCGATGGACGCGGTGATCGTGCCCATCGTCTGGCTGACGGGCTGGTCGGTCGAGACGATCGACCGCATCTTCACCATGCTGGTGGTGGCGCTCACCGTGCCCTCGACCATGCTGTTGTCCTACGCCTTCCACCGGCGCTGGTCGTATTGGAGCCTCGCCTCGATCCTCTTCGCCTATAATTACGTGCTGCTCTACGGCTTCACCAATTACCTCGCCGGCATCGACCTGGCGGCGATCTTCGCCGCCTGCTGGATCCTCTACGGCAACCGCAGGCCGGCCGTGGCGGCGCTGCTCTTCGTGCCGGCGGCGCTGGTGCTATTCTTCACCCATCTCTACGCCTTCGCCGTTTACGGCCTGATGATCGGCGCATGGGAGCTGCGGCTTCTCTGGCGCGCGCCGTCCTGGCGGCTGCTCGGCCGGCAGTTCGTGGGATTCCTCCAGTTCATCCCGGCGTTGGCGGTGCTGGCGCTGCTCAGCCCCACCACCGGCGATTTCAGCTGGGAGCGCATCAAGGCCTCGAGCCTGGCGATGAAGGCCATAGCGGTCTACACGGTGTTCGACATCGGCTATCGCGGCTTGACGCTCGCGACCTTCGCGTTGGTGGTGGCGGCGCTGCTGTGGGGTTGGCGCAGCGGCCGCCTCAAGCTCGATGCGGGCGGCGGGGCGATGCTGGCGCTGCTCGGCCTCGCCTTCCTCGTCATGCCCTTCACCCTCTTCGGCTGCGGCTTTGCCGATTACCGCATGCCCATCGCCATGGCGCCGGTGCTCTTCGCCGCGACAAGCTGGCGGAACGTGCCGCGCCTGGCGCGCGCGGCACTGGGCTTCGCCTTCGTCGCGCTCGCAATCCTCCGCATCGGCACCGTGACCGATGACTGGCAGCGCGGCGACCGGCGCTACGCCGAGATCCGCCGCGCCTTGGCGCCGATGGCGGAGGGCAAGCGCCTGCTCGGCTATGTCGCCGCCGAGGATGCGACGATGGATTTCGCGCGCCGGCCGCCGATCGAGCACGCGCCGACGCTGGCGGTGATCGACAAGCACGCCTTCGTGCCGACGCTGTTCGCCGAGCCCGAGAAGCAGCCGCTGGTGTTCCAGCCGGCCTACGTGCCGCTCACCATCAATGTCGATCTGGTGAAGCTCTACGACCATCCGGGTGCCGCCGGCGGGCCGCTGAGCGACGCCGTGCTGGCGAATTACGACTACGTGCTGATTTTCGCCAAGATGCCGCTGACACTCGATTTGCCGCCCGATCTCCGCCGCATCGACGACGGCGCCGCGCGCGATTTGGCGATCTTCGCGGTCACGCGACCTTAAACGCCCGCGCTCTATCGACCGCGTCGCCGCCGCGCCCTATAGTCGCGCGATGCGGAAATTCCTCATCTGGCTTTGCCTGCCGGCCGTGGTCGTGCTCGGACTCTATGGCGGCTACTGGTACTGGATGGCGGGACAGCTGCGCGACCGCATCGGCCCCTGGGCCGAGATACGCCGCGCCGAGGGCTACACCATCAACTGGGACAGCGTCGGCATCGGCGGCTTTCCCTTCGAATTCCGCCTGCGCTTCGGCCATCTCTTCGTCGCGGCGTCGAAGCCGCTGCCCTACGAGCTGTCCGGCGACGACATCGTCTTCTGGGCGGCGCCGTGGAGCCTCAAGCGCTGGCATTTCGAGGCGCCGCAGGGCGCGCGGGTCGAGGCGCTTGCGGAATCGGCGGGCTTCGACGCGCAGGGCCTCACCGGCGAGGTTGATCTGCCGCTCGACCCCAACTCCTCTTTCGCCTTCGACGCGACGGGCCTCGCCGGACGCGGCGCGGCGCAGGGCATGGCGATCGACGAGCTGCGCGCCGCGGTGACGCAGCCCGCGACGCCGCCCGCCGCCGATAGCGACCCGTTCCTCTCTGTCGATTTCGCGCTGAAGAACGCGACGGTGAAGGCGGCGCCGCCGCCCTTCGGCGGCACCATCCAGGAAATTTCCGGCGCGGCGACGATCGACGGCGCGATGAGCCAGGGGCCCGTGCCGCAGATGCTGGCGGGCTGGCGCAACCGCGGCGGCGTCATCCAGTTGAATCAGGGCCATCTGCATTGGGACGCGCTCGACATCGAGGCGACCGGCACGCTGGCGCTCGACGACCAGCTTCAGCCGCTCGCGGCGCTCACCGCCAAGATCACCGGCCAGGATTCGATCCTCGACGCCGCCGTGCAGGCCGGCAATTTGCGGCCGAGCGACGCCGGCCTCGCCAAGGCGGTGCTGGGCCTGATTTCCCAGCCGGGCGCGGACGGCCAGAAGCAGGTCACCCTGCCGATCAGCGCGCAGAACCAGCGGCTCTTTCTCGGCCCCGCCGCGATCGCGCGCCTGCC
>DASRKX010000073.1:0-26934 GCA_035648735.1 Allostellaceae bacterium | reverse complement strand
TGGCGAAAAGCGGCGCCTTGAAAAAGCACGGCGTCGAGCTGATCGGCGCCAGCGAGCAGGCGATCGCCAAGGCCGAGGACCGCCAGCTCTTCCGCGAGGCGATGGACCGCATCGGCCTCGCCTCGCCCAAGAGCCGCATCGCCCGCTCGGTCGAGGAGGCGCGCGACGCGCTCGCCGAGGTGCTGCTGCCGGCGATTATCCGCCCGTCCTTCACGCTCGGCGGCACCGGCGGCGGCATCGCCTATAACCGGGAGGAATTCGACGAGATCGTCAAGGGCGGCCTCGCCGCCTCGCCCGCGCATGAGGTCCTGGTCGAGGAATCCGTCCTCGGCTGGAAGGAATTCGAGATGGAGGTGGTACGCGACAAGGCGGACAACTGCATCATCATCTGCTCGATCGAGAATATCGACCCGATGGGCGTACACACCGGCGACAGCGTCACCGTCGCGCCGGCGCTGACGCTGACCGACAAGGAATACCAGGTCATGCGCAACGCCTCGATCGCGGTGCTGCGCGAGATCGGCGTCGATACCGGCGGCTCGAACGTGCAATTCGCCGTCAATCCGGCCGACGGCCGCCTGGTCATCATCGAGATGAACCCGCGCGTTTCGCGGTCGTCGGCGCTGGCCTCGAAGGCGACCGGCTTTCCGATCGCCAAGATCGCCGCCAAGCTCGCTGTCGGCTACACGCTGGACGAGCTCAGGAACGAGATCACCGGCGTGACGCCGGCCAGCTTCGAGCCGACGATCGATTACGTCGTCGTCAAGATGCCGCGCTTCACCTTCGAGAAATTCCCCAAGGCCGATCCGACCCTGACCACCTCGATGAAATCGGTCGGCGAGGCGATGAGCATCGGCCGCAGCTTCGCCGAAGCCTTGCAGAAGGCGCTGCGCTCGATGGAGACCGGCCTCACCGGGCTCAACGAGATCGACGGCGCGCTTTCCGGCGACAAGGAGGCGCTGCGCGCCGAGCTGGCCAAGCCCAGGGCCGACCGGCTGCTGACCATCGCCGAGGCCTATCGCGCCGGCCTCGCCACGGCCGAGATCCACGCCGCCTGCAAATACGACCCGTGGTTCCTCGAGGAGATCCGCAAGCTGGTCGCCGCCGAACAGCAGGTGCGCGCGCACGGCCTGCCGGAGAAGGCCGCCGGCCTGGCGAAGCTCAAGGCCCAGGGCTTTGCCGATGCGCGGCTGGCGGAGCTCGCCAGCCTGATCGAATCCGACGTCACCGCGCGGCGCATCGCCCTCGGCGTTCATCCGGTGTTCAAGCGCATCGACACCTGCGCCGCCGAGTTCCCGTCGCTGACGCCTTACATGTATTCGACCTACGAGACCGCGGACGGTGCTTCGCCCGAATGCGAGGCGGAGCCGACCGCCCGCGACAAGGTGATCATCCTCGGCGGCGGCCCCAACCGCATCGGCCAGGGCATCGAGTTCGATTATTGCTGCGTCCATGCCGCCTATTCGCTGAAAGAGGCCGGCATCGAGACCATCATGATCAATTGCAACCCCGAGACGGTGTCGACCGATTACGACACGTCGGACCGGCTTTATTTCGAGCCGCTGACATCCGAGGACGTGATCGAGATCGTGCGCGTCGAACAGCGCAACGGCACCCTCAAGGGCGTCATCGTCCAACTCGGCGGCCAGACGCCGCTGAAGCTCGCGGCGGCGCTGGAACAGGCGAAGATCCCGATCCTCGGCACCTCGCCCGACGCCATCGATCTCGCCGAGGACCGCCAGCGCTTCCAGAAGCTGCTGCACAAGCTCGGCTTGCTGCAGGCCGAGAACGGCACCGCCAAATCCGCCGACGAGGCCGAGGCGATCGCGGCGCGGATCGGCTATCCCGTCGTCATCCGGCCGTCCTATGTGCTGGGCGGCCGCGCGATGGAGATCGTCCACGACGCCGCGGGCCTCAAGCGCTACATGACCCAGGCGGTCAAGGTCTCGGGCCGCAACCCGGTGCTGATCGACCGCTATCTGCAGGACGCGATCGAGGTCGATGTCGACGCGCTGGCCGACGGCAAGAGCGTGTTCATCGCCGGCATCATGGAGCACATCGAAGAGGCGGGCATTCATTCGGGCGACAGCGCCTGCTCGCTGCCGCCCTACTCCCTCTCATCGGCGATCGTCAGCGAGATCGAGCAGCAGACGACCGCCCTGGCGCTGGCGCTCAAGGTCGTCGGGCTGATGAACGTGCAATTCGCCATTCAGGACGGCCGGGTCTATGTGCTCGAGGTCAATCCGCGTGCCTCGCGCACCGTGCCCTTTGTCGCCAAGGCCACCGGCCTGCCGATCGCCAAGATCGCGGCGCGGATCATGGCCGGCGAGAAGCTTGCCGACTTCGATCTCAAATCCCCGGCGCGCCGCGCGCATGTCGCGGTCAAGGAAGCGGTCTTCCCCTTTGCGCGCTTTCCCGGCGTCGACCTGATCCTCGGGCCGGAAATGAAATCGACCGGCGAGGTCATGGGCCTCGACGCCGATTTCGGCCGCGCCTTCGCCAAGTCGCAGCTCGGCAGCGGCGTGGCGCTGCCCTTGTCCGGAACCGTTTTCGTCTCCGTCCGCAACCACGACAAGCCGGCGATGGTCGAGCCGTGCCGGCGGCTGCACGCCATGGGCTTCGCGCTGATGGCGACGCGCGGCACGGGTGCGGCGCTGGCCGAGGCGGGATTGCCCGTCGAGATCGTCAACAAGGTCCTGGAAGGCCGGCCGCATGTCGTCGACCGCATGCTGTCGGGCGACGTGCAATTGGTCTTCAACACCACGGAGGGGGCGCGCGAGATCGCCGATTCCTTTACCCTGCGGCGAACGGCGCTGGCCAACGGCACCCCCTATTACACGACCGTGGCGGGGGCGCGGGCGTCGGTCCAGGCGATCGCCGCGCTCAAAAGCGGCGGCCTTGAAGTCGCCTCGCTGCAATCCTACTTTGAGAGACCGTTCTGACCCCCAACCCACGGAAAAAATTGGAAAAGCCGCCGCTTTGCTGATTCAACCTTAAAACTGGTAAGCTTCATTCCATGGCAAAATTACCGATGACCGGGGACGGCTATAGCCGTCTCCAGGAAGAGCTGAAACGGCTCAAATCCACCGACCGGCCGGCGATCATCCGCGCCATCGCCGAGGCGCGCGACCACGGCGACATCTCGGAAAACGCCGAATATATCGCCGCGCGCGAACGCCAGGGCTTCATCGAGGGCCGCGTGCTCGAGCTTGAGGACAAGATCGCCCGCGCCGAGGTCATCGACGTGTCCAAGCTGTCGGGCAAGGTGATCAAGTTCGGCGCCAGCGTGACGCTGTCCGACGAGGAGACCGACGAGAAGGTGGTCTATCAGATCGTCGGCGAGGACGAGGCCGACATCGCCAAGGGCCGGCTGTCGGTGACCTCACCGCTGGCGCGCGCCCTGATCGGCAAGAACATCGGCGACAGCGTCGAAGTCACCACGCCGCGCGGCGGCGCGCGCTCGTACGAAATCGTCAAGGTCCAGTTCCGCTAAAAAAATCCGCGCCTATTCCTCGGGCTCGTCGAGCGCCACCGGGACGCCGGGCTGGTATTTGGCGGTGCGGATCGACAGCGCCGAGCGCACATGCGCGACATTGGGCGCCGGCGTCAGCCGCGTGGTGAGAAAGCGCTGATAGGAATCCCAATCGGCCGCCACGATCTTCACCAGGAAATCGGTTTCGCCGGCGAGCATGTGGATTTCGCGCACCTCGGGCCAGGCCGCGGCCAGCGCCTCGAAGGCCTTGAGATCGTGCTCGGCCTGGCTTTGCAGCCCGACCTGGGCGAAGACGGTGACGCCGAAACCGAGCGCCTCGGGGTTGATCTCGGCGTGATAGCCGCGGATGAAGCCGGCCTCTTCCAGGGCGCGAACGCGGCGCAGGCAGGGCGGCGCCGAGATGCCGGCGCGGGCGGCCAGCTCGACATTGGTCATGCGGCCATTGGCTTGCAGATCGCTCAGGATCTGGCGGTCCACCTTGTCGAGCTTGATGCGCCGCATGGCGTCCCCGATCGGCCGTATGGCTGTTGCTAGGTCCGGCAGCGCGGCGAAACCGCGGTTTTTGGCGCGACCGGCGACGGCATCGTAGTATAGGGTAATAATATTGCAAGCCGGCCCGGAGCCCAGCGTCCTGGCCGTGCGCGGGGAAACCAGGAACACGGAATCGGATGGCCACGCGGCAGCCCATCACCTGGGCGGTGCATGACGGAAAGATCGGCATGGCCAACCAGGTCCTGGGGCTGGCCGAGGCGGTCGGCTGGCCGATCGTCGAAAAGCGGCTGGCCGTGCGCTGGCCGTGGTCACGCCTGACCCCCGCGCTGTGGTTGGCGCCCCGGGCGGCACTCGGCGCCGGCGGTGATCGACTGACCCCGCCCTGGCCCGATTTGCTCATCGCCTGCGGCCGCAACAGCGTGGCGCCTTCGCGCGCCGCCAAGCGCGCCAGCTTCGGCCGGATTTTCTGGGTGCAGGTGCAGGATCCGCGCTTCGCCCGCGCCGAGATCGACCTGATCGTGTCACCGCGCCACGATCCGGGGCATGGCGCCAATGTCTGGGAGACGCTCGGCGCGGTGCATCGCGTGACGCCGGCGAAACTGGCGGAAGGCGCGCGGCGCTTCGCGAAAGACCTCGCGCATCTGCCGCGCCCGCTAACGGCGGTGCTGATCGGCGGCGACAACAAGGTCTACCGCCTGAGCGAGGCGCGGCTGAAAACCTTGGCGGATCAGCTCGCGGCGCTGGCCGCGCAAGGCCATGGCCTCGCCATCACCACCTCGCGCCGCAGCGGCGCACGCGTCGCCGCAACGCTGCGCGCCAGGCTGCCGCAGAATCGCGTCTATCTGTGGGACGGCGCCGGCGACAATCCCTATTTCGGGCTGCTGGCGCTGGCCGATGCCGTGGTCGTCACGGCGGATTCGGTTTCGATGGTCAGCGAGGCGGCCGCCACCGGCAAGCCGGTGCATGTCGTCGCGCTCGACGGCGGCTCGGCCAAGTTCGCGCGCTTCCACGAAGCATTGCAAAGCGGCGGCATGACGCGGCCCTTCGCCGGCCGCATCGAGCAATGGCATTACGCGTCGCCCGACGATACGGCGCGCGCTGCCGCCGAGATCCGCCGCCGCTTCGCCGCGCGAAGCGAGGCCGCGCCGTGACCGCGCGGATCGGCATCTTTCTCGCCGCCTTCGTCGCGGTGATGGGGACTTTCATTCTTTTCCCCGGCATCGATCTTTGGGTCAGCGGATTCTTCTATCAACCCGGCGTCGGATTTTCCCATTCGACGCTGCTCGACGCGATCCATGGCGGCATGCCGTTCCTCGTCGCGGCGCTCATCCTGGGCAGCGCGGCGCTGCTCCTCCGGCCCGGGCGGCGGCGCGCCGGCTTGTACCTCCTGCTCGCCCTGGCCCTCGGCCCGGGCCTCGTGGTCAACACCGTCTTCAAGGATCATTGGGGCCGCGCGCGGCCGGCGCAGCTCGCCGAATTCGGCGGCGACAAGCGTCCGACGCCGGCCTTCGCGCCGGCCGATCAATGCGCGCGCAACTGCTCCTTCCCGGCCGGCGACCCGGCGGTGGGGTTTTTTCTGGTCTCCTTCGCCTTCCTGCTATCGAGCGCCAAGGCCCGGCGCTGGATGGCGGCGGGCGGCATCGCCGCCGGCGCGGCGCTGGGCGCAATGCGCATCGCGCAAGGCGGCCATTTTCTCTCGGACGTGATCGCCTCGGGATTCCTGGTCGTCGCCGTGAGCTGGGCGCTCTACCGCGCCATCGTCGCCTGGGACGGGCTCGGAGCGCTCGCCATTGCAGTGCGGCGGCCGCCGGCGACGCTGAAGCGTCTGGGCGCGCTGACCGCGGCGACGGCTGCCGCCATTGCCTTCTCGCTCGCCTTCCTCGACCAACCGCTGGCGCGCCTCTTCCACGACGGCGACCCGGCGGTGCAGGCGCTGTTCCGCACCATTACGCGCTTCGGAGTCTCGACCGCCTATCTGGCGGTTGCCGCGCTGATCGCGATCGGCTGGCGTCTGGCGGCGCTGAAAAGCGACGGCGCCGAGCGCGCGCGGCGCATGCTGTACGCCTGGCGCGCGACCTATTTCCTGCTCGCGCTCGCGATCTCCGGCCTGATCGGCGACCTGATCAAGCCGGTGATCGGCCGCGCCCGGCCGAAGCTTTTGTTCTCCGAGCAGGTCTACGGCTTCACCGGGTTCGGGCCGCGCGCCGATTACTGGTCCTTTCCGTCGGGCCATTCGATCACCGCGGCGGCGCTGGCCGTGGCGCTGACGCTGCTCTATCCGCGGGGCATGCCGGCGTGGCTGCTCGCGGCGGCGCTGATCGCCGCCAGCCGCGTCATCATCGGCGCGCATTACATGAGCGACGTGCTGGCCGGCCTCTATATCGGCGCGGTGACGGCCTGGGCGCTCTGGGCGGCGCTCCGCAGCGGCGGCATCCGGCTCAGCGATAGCCCTTGAAGCCGGTGAGCAGGCGCACGGTGTAATTCCGCGCCTCGCCGCCGCCCAGCGGCACGATCACATGATCGATCGGCCCGGCTCCGGCGAAGCGGTCGAGGATGCGCTGCGTGTTCTCCGGATGGTGCGTCACCAGGAGGAAATCGCCGCCGACATCGCGCGCCGGATCGGCCTCGAGATCGAATTGGTCGTTGATCCGGCCGCTCTCGCCGTTCCATTTCAGCGCGTCGAAGGGATGCGGCTTCACGTAGTAGACGAGGACCGCCATGTCCTCGCGGTCGTCGGCGAGCAATTTGGCGCCGGGATGCTGCGCCAGCAATTGGCTGACGGCGGTGCCGAGCGTGCGCCAGCCGCGCAGCCGATGCAGCGGATCGTATTTGCCGGGAAGATCGTAGCCGATGGCCTGCGCCATCGGCCGCGCCTCGGCCGCCAGCACCGCGACCGCGACATGCAGCGCCACCGAGATCGTGACGATTTTCTGCCAGCCGTGCTGCCGGAGCCAGGCCACCACCAGGACGACCGCGGAAACATAGGCCGGCGCCGACCAGTTCGGCTGGGCATGCGAAATGAAGCTGACCACGAGCATCATCAGCAGGGTCGGGTAGGCGAAGAGGCCGAGCAGCGCCGCGTTCCGCTCCGCCAGATTCCGCCGGGCGCGGATGCCGATCAGCAGCAGCGCGGCAAAGAACAGCGGCCCGAAGACGCCGAACTGCGAGAAGAAGAATTCGAGGAAATTGCCCGGATTGATGAAGGCGCCGTGCGAGACGGCGTTTTCCTCGGTATGACGGTAGCTGACGAAACCGTGCCGCAGGTTCCAGAAAAAGTTCGGCGCGTAGATCAGCAGCGCCACGCCGGTCGCCAACGCGTAGCGCTTGAGGTGACGACGCTCGTCGCGGCAAGCGAGCAGGAACAGCAGCGCCGAGATCAGCCAATAGGCCATGGCGTATTTCGCCAGCAGGCCGGCGCCGGCGGCGGCGCCGACCGCCCACCACCAGCGCCCACCGCCGGGCTCGCGCGCGCGGATGAACGCATAGAGCGCGGCCGCCCACGCCAGCATCAGCGGCGCGTCGGTCGAGATGATCGCCGCCGAGACGAAAACGCCGGGCAGCGTCGCATAGGCGATGGCCGACCAGAACGCCGTGCGCGCATCGAAGAGCCGCCGCGCGATCTGATAGACGAAGAGCGCGGCGGCGAAATGCAGCAGCGGCGCCGACATGCGGATCGCCGGCTCGGTCTGGTCGAGGAGTCGAGTCGTCAGCGCGATGAGCCAGGCGAGCAGCGGCGGCTTCGAGTAGTAGCCGAAGGCCGGATGCAGCGACCAGAGCCAATATTGCGCCTCGTCGGGATAGAGATCGGTGGTGCCGAGGGCGAGCCAGCCGATGCGCAGCAGCGTCAGGGCCATCAGCCAATTGACGGCGCGGCGCCAAATGCGTTCGTCGTCCGTCGCCCCGCCGGTGGTGGCTGCCATCGTCATTGCGCGGCACACTAGCCCGGATTTCCGGCCTCTTCACCCATGCCCTTACTCGGTTTGGGGTGGCATTCGGCCCCACCCCTTGCTAAGTCAAGGGCGGGGCCGCTTCATGCAACTCGACATCGAAACCTTCAGCAATCTGCGGGGCGGCAACGCCTTTTTCAAGGCGGTGACGCATCCGCTGGCGGCCGAGAAGGCGCGAATCCTGTTCGACCGGCTGGCCCGGGCGAAGCGCGTGGCGCTCTACGACCCGGAGGGCTCGTTGGCGGCGCTGGCGCAGCTTTATGATCTGGCGCGCATCAAGCTCGGCGGAATCTTCGTGCAGGACGTCGCGGCGATCGGCGGCATGGGGCTGGGCCAGGCGGCGCAGCCGGTGACGGCGCTCAGGGAATCGGGCGCCGACTTGGTGTTCGCCGCATGCTTCGATGCCGAGCGCGCGGTCGCGCAGATTCGCCATTTGCTGCCGCCCAGCGCCGAGATCGTGACGCTCGACGCGATGCGGCTGCCCGAAGAGCTTGTCACCAACCGCCGCCGCTACCTCGATCCGCTCAACTTCGCGACCAATTTCGTCTTCTTCCGCGACGCCCGGAATCTCTCCACGCGGCTCGTCACGGCGAATTACTGGTCGGGCTACGGCGCCAAGGATGTCGCGCTGTGGCTCCGGCTGTTCGGCGCACGCGGCGAAACCCTGGCCGAGTGGAGGCAGGAATTGCCGCTGGGCCTGGGCGTGGTGTCGATCGACAGCCGCGAAGTGCGGCAGCGATTCAAGCTCGGCGAATTCACCGGTCAGCTTTTCGTTCACGCCATCGGCGCCGCCGGGCACGACGCCGTCAAATACGCGCTCGACGTCTATGGCGACGCGGGCACCGAGCCGAGCCTGTCCTGCACGCATGACGCCAATTCATGGCCCGCCGCCCTCTATGCCGGGCTGCCGGCGCCGGCGGCGGACGAGAAGGTCACGCTCTGGGTGCAGAACTCGATGCCCTGCGCCATTCCGGCGGGTTCCGTCGGGCTCAATCTGATGGGCGATTCGTCGATCCATCACCTGCGCGAGGAAATCGCGCCCTTCGCCAGCCGGGCGCTGGACGTGGCGGAGCTCTTGCCGGCGGCGCGCTGGCCGCAGCAGATCGAGGTGCAGGCCGGCAAGTATTTCGTGCGTCCGCGCTACGAGATCACGGCACGGGGGCGTACCCGCATCGCCCACGTCAATGTCGAGCGCGGCGATCTCAGGCACGATCCGAAGCTCGCCGAGCTCGGCAACCTGCTCGGCAAGGGCTATCTGCTGCCGGCGCCGATCCTGCCGCGCGCGATTTGGCGCTCGGTCGCCTTGCCGACGCCGATGTCGACGGCGCAGCGGAATCTGCCGGTCGCGCTGGTGGTCTACGACCGCGACGGCCGCGAGGCGGCGCGTCATGCCTTCGGCTGCCTCCAGCGGCGGGATTCGGTGGCGCTCGATGTTGATGCGGTGCTCAACGGCGCCAAGCTGCCCGGCGATTACGGCCATCTCGAAATGGTCTACGATTTCGGCCAGGGCGGCGAGGCCGATGGCTGGCTGCACGGGCTCTTCCGCTACGAGGACCGCGGCAACGGCCACGCCGCCGAGACCAGCTTCGGCGCGCATGTCTTCAACACCGTGCTCACCTACAAGGACGAGCCGCAATCCTATGCCGGCAGGCCGCCCGGCCTGTCGACCCGGCTGTTCCTGCGACTGGGGCTCGCGCCGAGCGACACCATCTGTCACCTGATCTTTCCGGCCTCGACGCCGTGGCACGCCAAGAGCCAGACCGATCTCATCCTGCACGACCGCGCCGGTGCGGAGATCGCCCGCGAGCGAATCGGCATCGCCTGCTCCGGCTCGCGCTTCTTCCGCTATCACGAGGTGTTCGACGAGAAGACCCGGGCGCGCGCCGGCGAGCAGCCTTATGTCGTCGTGCGCGACCAGACCTGCCGGCTTTTCGGCTATCATGGCCTGTTGCGTCGCGACGGCGCCTTCAGCCTCGACCACATGTTCGGCTTCTAGACAATCGAGACGATCGCATGAGCGAACGCCACCACACCAAATTCCTCATCATCGGCGCCGGGCCGGCGGGCTATACCGCCGCGATCTATGCCGCGCGCGCCAATCTGAAGCCGATCCTGGTGCAGGGACTTTCGCCCGGCGGCCAGCTCACCATCACCACCGATGTCGAGAACTATCCCGGCTTCGCCAAGGCCATCCAGGGCCCCTGGCTGATGGAGCAGATGCACGAGCAGGCGGCGCATGTCGGCACCACGCTGATCCACGACATCATCGTCAAGGCCGATCTGTCCCAGCGGCCGTTCCATTGCGTCGGCGATTCCGGCGACGAATACATCGCCGACACCATCGCGATCTGCACCGGCGCCGAGGCGCGCTGGCTCGGGATCCCGAGCGAGGCGCTGCTGCGCGGCTTCGGCGTTTCGGCCTGCGCCACCTGCGACGGGTTCTTCTTCCGCGGCAAGGAGGTCGCCGTGATCGGCGGCGGCAACAGCGCGGTCGAGGAAGCGCTCTACCTCACGCATCACGCCAACAAGGTGACGCTCATCCACCGCCGCGACCATTTGCGCGCCGAGAAAATTCTCCAAGAACGGCTCTTCAAGCATCCCAAGATCCAGGTTATCTGGGACAACATTGTCGACGAGATTCTCGGCGCCGGCACGCCGCCGCACGTCACCGGCGTGCGCCTCAAGCATGCCAAGAGCGGCGAGCCGAGCGAGCTCAAATGCGACGGCGTGTTCGTCGCCATCGGCCATACGCCGGTGACGCAGATCTTCAAGGGCCAGATCGCTCTCGACCGCGACGGCTACCTCGTCACCAAGCCGGATTCCACGGCGACCGACATCCCCGGGGTCTATGCCGCCGGCGACGTGAAGGACAAGATCTTCCGCCAGGCGGTGACGGCGGCCGGCATGGGCTGCATGGCGGCGCTCGAGGCCGAGAAATTCCTCGCCGCAGAGGAAGCGACGGCGCTCCGCGCCGCCGAATAGCGCGATGGATTGGGACAAGCTACGCGTCTTTCACGCCGTCGCCGAGGCGGGCAGCTTCACCCATGCCGGCGAGGCGCTGAATTTGAGCCAATCGGCGGTCAGCCGGCAGATCAGCGCGCTCGAGGACAGCCTTTCCGTGCCGCTGTTTCACCGGCATGCGCGCGGCCTGATCCTGACCGAGCAGGGCGATCTGCTCTACCGCACGGCGCGCGAGGTCTTCGCCAAGCTGGCGATGACCGAGGCGATGCTGACCGAATCGAAGGACCGCCCCAAGGGGCCGCTCAAGGTCACCAGCACGGTCGCCTTCGGCTCGGCGTGGCTGACGCCGCGCATCCGCGAATTCCTCGACCTCCATCCCGAGATTCAGGTGAGCCTGATCCTGGACGACAGCGAGCTCGACCTGTCGATGCGCGAGGCCGACATCGCCATCCGCATGTCGCCGCCGCGTCAACCCGATCTGGTGCAGCGTCATTTGATGACGGTGCGCTATCTCGCCTATGCTTCGCGCGACTATCTGAAGAAACACGGCACGCCGCAGAAGCCCGAGGATTTGGACAAGCACCGCCTCATCGTCTACGGCGCCGAAATGCGAGCCCCCGGACGCAACGTCAACTGGCTGGTCGAGGCCGGCGCGCGGCCGGGCTTTGAGCGGCGCCCCATCCTTTCCGTGAACAATCTTTATGCCATTTGCCAAGCGGTGCAGAGCGGCCTCGGCATTGCGGCGGTGCCGGATTTCATGACCGTCGAGACGCAGAACCTGGTGCGCGTGCTGCCCGAAGTGCCGGCGGCGGAAAGCGCCGCCTATTTCGTCTACCCGGAGGAGCTGCGCAGCTCCAAGCGCATCGCGGTGTTCCGCGATTTCCTGCTGCACAAGGTCGCCGAAGGCAAGAACGGCGGCTGAACGCCCGCTTTCGTAAAGCGCGGCTGACAGCGTGCGCTGCCCTGTCGGCGGATTTGCCGTACCGGAAAACCACCGACTCTCGACAGCAAAATCGTCCGCCGTTAATCTCGTTAACCAAGATTAATCCGGCGCTGCCGAGGGGAACAATGAGCGATCGCGTGCCGGTCTTCCTCGCCATGATGGTTTCCGCCATCGCCTTGTTGGCAAGCGGTGCCGGCACGTTCCTGGCGCTGTCGCAGGCCGCGCAGCCGCTGGCCTTCGGCTTGGGGGGAATCGGCCTGCTGGCCGCTTGCCTCGGTCTCTTCGCCATCGTGCAATGGGTACGCCAGGCCGAGGATTTCTATCCCGATTACCGCTACCGCCTGCAGCTTGAGCGCGGCCCGCGCCGGAAGCCACCGGCGAACGAGCCCGTTGCGCTCGCGCCGCCGGTCGTCGCCACGGCCGCGGTCCGGGCTCCGGTTTACGAGACGATCCGCCTGCGCGCGCTCGGCGACAATATTGTGATCTTCGATCCGCTGAAGCGGCGGCGGGCCCGCCGCGCCGCCGCCCTGGTCGGACCGGCCTAGCCGATAAGGCCTCGCCGATACGGTCGCGGGCATGCTTAAAGCCCTTTAATCACGTCTTCCTTGATTGGTCCAATTCTTACGAAATGCAAATCTTGCTTTACGGTCCTTTATGAGTTTTCGCATCTACTTGCCTCGTCCGCGCCGCTTCTTGCGGCGGACCGGACGAGGAACCGATGAACGATCAGCGCGACAACCCGGACCGGGCGCACCGCCAAGGCGCGCCGCGCGATAAGCTCAAATCGCCGGGCCGCCGGCTGATCCTGGGCGGCATTCCGATCGCCGTCACGCTCGCCAGCAAGCCGGCCCTCGCCATGGGCGGTCAGTGCTCGGTGTCCAACGCGCTCTCGGGAAATTTGTCGCACCCCCTCCCGAAGGACATGAATTGCGGATTGACGCCACAGACCTGGGTGCATCTGGCCGGCACCAACCAGCTCTGGTCGCGCACCGGCTGCAGCCCGTCGATGCGCTTCGTCTCCGCCTGCGGCTCGCAGCCGGTCAACAACATCTGGACCTGCGGCAGCCAATCGCTGCTGGCGGCGCTCGAAGGCGGCCTTACCGTGAGCTGCAAGTTCAACGGCCAGGATACGGCCCTCAACGCGGCGCAATTCGGCGCGCATATCGCCGCCGGCATTCTCAACGCCGCCTGCTTCTCGCCGGGCAACTATCCGAAGACCACCGCCGAGGTTAAGGGCCTGGTGGTGCCGGTCTGGGCGGCGCAGCCGCCGAGCCGGTCGCTGGCGCAGGCGCAGCTCGACAGCGCCGCGGCGCAAGTCTCGCCCTACAACATCAATTCGTGAGCGCCGTGATCCGCCTCGAGCGCAACGCAGCGGCGGAAATCTGGCGCGTGTCGGACGAAGTCCGCTGGCGGCTGTGGGACGGCGAAGCCGTCGCCTATAACGGCCGCACCGGCGATACG
The DNA here is from genome assembly GCA_035648735.1 of Allostellaceae bacterium. Classification (GTDB taxonomy): domain Bacteria; phylum Pseudomonadota; class Alphaproteobacteria; order ATCC43930; family CGMCC-115725; genus REEB95. The sequence continues at coordinate 13,637 of DASRKX010000073.1, read as the reverse complement.
CACCATTTCGCGGATTTCGCCGCCTGGGTTTTCGGGCGGCTGTGCATCGCCCCCGCGAGCTGCCGATCGCTCGCGCGCGATGCCGAGGATTCCGTCGAGCTGCGCGCCGGCGGCGCGGTCGGCGAAACCATTACCCGAACCCTGGCGTTGCTCCAGCGCCTGCAGATCGTCGAGGCGGTGGCCTAGATGCGCGCGGAAACCACCTTCCTGCGGCTTGGTCCCTTCACGGCCGCGCTGACCACCGCCTTCACCGGCGTGGTCGAGGCCTTGCTGCGCCTCTACCCGGCGCATTTCATCGCGCGTCAGGCGGATTTCGCCGACTTCCACGTCTCGCTGCTGCCGGGCAAGGGGGCGCGGCGGTTCTTCCGGCGCCAGGCCCGCTTCCTCATCGACGGTCACGAGAATTTCACGCCGCTGCCGGCCGATCAGGCGCTGCCGCTGGTCGAATGGGGCCTCAACTACGCGATCGCCGGCATGGCGCATCAATATCTGATCGTCCATGCCGCCGCGATCGAGAAGAACGGCCGCGTCGCCATCCTGCCGGGCGCGCCCGGCTCGGGCAAAAGCACGCTGACCGCCGGCTTGGTGCATCGCGGCTGGCGGCTGCTGTCGGACGAGCTCGCCCTGATCCGCCGCGACGACGGCCGTGTCGTGCCGCTCGCCCGCCCGGTCAATCTCAAGAACGCTTCGATCGATATCATTCAGGCCTTCGCGCCCGGCGCCTTGTTCAGCGCGAAGGTGCGCGACACGGTCAAGGGCACGGTGGCGTTGATGCGCGCGCCGGATGAAAGCCTAGCGCGGGTCGACGAGGCCGCATCGCCCGCTTGGATCGTGTTTCCGCAATGGCGCGCCGATGCGCCAGCGATTTTCACGCCATTCTCAAAAGCGGCCGGGCTGGTCGAGATGGGCCATCATGCGATGAATTACAGCCTGCACGGCGCGGCCGGCTTCGAGCGGCTCGCTTCGCTGTTCGAATCCTGCGGCTGTTTCCGTTTCGCCTATGGAAAATTGGACGAGGCGGCGAACGCGTTCGACGCGCTCGCCGCCGCGGCGTGAGGCAACGATGACGGCTGGAACGATCCGGCTAACGCCAGACCGGCTTGCCGAGATAGATCTGCGACGGGTCGCTCAGCGCGCCGGCGGTTGCGCCGAGCGCGCCGCCGAAGATCGCGCCGGTGATCGGCATGCCGACCGCAAGCCCGGCGAGCGCGCCGACGCCGGCGCCCATGGCGCCGCCTGTCATCGCGCGATCGGTCGGACTCGAGCCGCAACCGGCCAGCAACATTCCACCCGCAACCACCAAAATCGAAATACGACGCATGGCGTGGCTCCTCAAAAGAGAAAGTCGCCAAAGTATAGGGACGGGATTTCATGGATTACAAGAATTTCAGCTTTTACAAGGGCTTGTATCGTTAGCTTAAAGAGACACAAGAGGTATATCGAGTTAAATCAATGCTTTAGCTTGCGACTCGTGTCGATCGACGCGCCGCGCCTCGGCCCGGCGCCCACAAAAACAACGAATCGGGGATCCCACAGCGAGAATCGCGTCAGCGCCGAAGGAATCTTCAACCCAAGACGCCAAGAAGCGGGGCCGGCGGTATCGCCGTCCCGCACAGAAACCAACGGAGGCCTCAGGTGATTTCCCTCTTCCTCTGGCTACTGCGAATTCCAGTGCCGGTTATGATTCTGCTCTATCTGTTCAACATCATCTAAGCGCGCCGGCGCAGAACGCGCCGCCGCATCCTCAGACGAACAGCCGCTCGCTCTTCAGCCCGTCATAGAGAGACGCGACGTATTCGCCGTAGCCGTTCCAGATCTGCGTCGGCACGCGACCCTCGCCCAGCACGCGTTCGCTCGCCTGACTCCAGCGCGGATGCGACACCGCCGGATTGACGTTGGCCCAGAAGCCGTACTCGTTCGATTGCAGCGCTTCCCAGAAGGTCATCGGCCGCTTGTCGGTGAAGGTGAATTTGACAATCGACTTGACCGACTTGAAGCCGTATTTCCACGGCACGGCGAGGCGCAGCGGCGCGCCGTCCTGCTTCGGCGCCGGCTTGCCGTACATGCCGGTCACCAGGAAGGCGAGCTCGTTGTTGGCCTCCGCCATGGTCAGCCCTTCGGTATAGGGCCACGGGTAGGTGAACTGCCGCTGGCCGGGCGCGACCTTGGGATTCATGAAAGTCTGCATCTGCAGATATGTCGCGCCGCTCGCCGGCTTTGCCATGTCGACCAGACTCTTCAGCGGAAAGCCCGTCCAGGGCACGGCCATCGACCACGCCTCGACGCAGCGGTGCCGATAAAGGCGCTCCTCCAAGAGCATCTTCTTCAACAGATCGTCGATCGCGATGGTCATCGGCTTCTCGACCATGCCGTCGATGGTCACGGTCCACGGCCGCACCGGGAGCTGCTGCGCGCTGTCGGCCAGTTCCTTGTCGGTGCTGTATTCGTAGAAATTATTGTAGTTGGTCGACAGCTTCTCGGGCGTAATCGCGCGGTCGAGCTTGTATTTCGGATTGCGCTTCGCCGGATAGAGTCCCGCGGAAGGATCGGCCTCGGCCTCGGCCGCGGCCCAGGCCGGCGGCGCCCATTCCCCGGCGGTGACCGCGGCGAGCGCGCCGAAGCCCATCGCCTTCACCAGCTCGCGCCGGTTGAGGAACACCGATTCGGGCGTTGCCTCGCGCTCGGGAATCTCCCAGCCGCGTTTCCTTTTGATCAGCATCGAACTCTCCACTACTCGGACCGGCTCAGCCTAGGCGCGTCGCCGCCCTCACGGCAAGTCACGCCCCTGCGAGCGACGCGCGACGAAATTACTGCGCCGCCTCGCCGGTCCGCGCCGCCAGCACCTTCTCGGCGAGCTTGCCGGTAAGCTCCTGCAACCGGTCGAAGCGATGGGTGAAGGTGCCGGAGAGATAGGGACCGATGAGGGCCGCGACACGCGGCCCGCCTGCTCTTTCGCCCATGCGCGCCTCCTGGCTGGTCGGCGGCGCCTTTCGGCCCGGGCTAACCCGTCACGAGGCCGAGAGATGGCCTCGCCCGATGGCGACGCTCGCTCCAGCGATAATGGTCGCGCCGCCCGGGTGGCGAGGCAAATGGATTCTGATTCGCGCGCTCTGCCGCGGCCCCGCGCGGCGGCGCGGCGCTATTTCAGCGCGGCGCAGGCGCGCGCGATGCGCGTGCAGGCCTCTTTCAGGGCCTCGGTCGAGGTCGCGTAGGAGATGCGGAAATAGGGCGACAGACCGAAGGCCTCGCCCTGGACGACGGCGACGCCTTCCGCCTCGAGCAGATATTCGGCGAAGTCGGTGTCGGTGCGGATCGGCTTGCCCTGCGGCGTCTTCTTGCCGATGGTGCCGGCGCAGGACGGATAGACGTAGAACGCGCCTTCCGGCACCGGGCAGCGCAATCCCGCGCAGCGGTTGAGGCCCTCGACCACCAAATCGCGGCGCTCCTTGAACACCTTGTTGTTGCGGGCGATGAAATCCTGCGGGCCGCTCAGCGCCTCGACCGCCGCCGCCTGGCTGATCGAGCTCGGATTGGTGGTCGATTGCGATTGCAGCGCCGCCATCGCCGCGATCAGCGCCTTGGGACCGCCGGCATAGCCGATGCGCCAGCCGGTCATGCAGTAGGTCTTGCTGACGCCGTTCAGCGTCAGCGTGCGCGGATAGAGGCGCGGCTCGACCTGGGCCATCGTGGCGAATTTGAAATCGCCATAGACCAGATGCTCGTACATGTCGTCGGTCAGCACCCAGACATGGGGGTGCTTCATCAGCACGTCGGTCAGGCCCTTCAGCTCCTTGGCGCTGTAGGCGGCGCCCGACGGATTCGACGGCGAATTCATGATCAGCCATTTGGTTTTGGGCGTGATCGCCGCCTCGAGGTCCTCGGGGCGCAGCTTGAAGCCGTTGTTCTCGGGGCCGACGACGGCGACCGGCGTGGCCTCGCACAGCGCCACGATGTCCGGATAGGACACCCAATAGGGCGCCGGCACGATCACCTCGTCGCCGGGGTTGAGCGTCGCCAGCAGCGCGTTGAACAGCACCTGCTTGCCGCCGGTGCCGACGCTGATCTGCTCGGGCGCATAGTCGAGCCCGTTCTCGCGCTTGAACTTGGCGCTGATCGCCTTCTTCAAGGCCGGCGTGCCGTCGACCGCGGTGTATTTGGTTTCGCCCGAATCGATCGCGCGCTTGGCCGCGTCCTTGATGTTCTGAGGCGTGTCGAAATCGGGCTCGCCGGCGCCGAGTCCGATGACGTCGCGCCCCGCCGCCTTCAACTCGCGCGCACGGCTGGTGACGGCGATGGTCGGCGACGGCTTTATCCGGGACAGGCGTTCGGCGATGAAGGACATGGGATTCGATTCGGCAAAAGTGGCGAACAGGCCAGCAAAATAACGCGCCATGCTGCACCGCGCAATGGCGCGTCACAGACAGCTTCTTGACTTCGCGCCCCTCCATCCGTCAGGCTCGCCGATGGTGGTTCCCGATTTGGGGATCAAAAGGGAATGCGGTGAGCCCGTCGCGAGACGGGCAATTCCGCGGCTGCCCCCGCAACTGTAAGCGGCGAGCGCGGACCAAGAGAGGCCACTGGGGCGAAAGCCCTGGGAAGGCCGGTCCAAGCACCGACCCGCGAGCCAGGAGACCTGCCACCGGCCGTGGTCACGTGCGAGCGCGTCGGGCGGGGTGCACCGATGGAAGATCAGCCGGCATGGGTGGGCTTCGGCCTGTCACGCCGGCGGGGCTTCAGTTCGCGGTGACGTCCCACGACACCGCGAGTGAGCCATGTCCCAGAACCCAGTCTCCGCCCAACGGCTTTGCGCCGCTTTGATCGTTTTCCTGCTCTGCGCCAACCCTGCTTGGGCGCAGGACAATTCCGCCTTCGGCACCATGCAGCCCATCGTGGTGAGTCCGACCCTTTTCCCGACGCCGGTGGACGAGATCGGCAATTCGATTTCGGTGATTACGGCCGACGACATGGAGAAAAGGCAGCAACGCGCGCTGCCCGACGCGCTCAAGGACGTGCCGGGGCTCAACGTGGTGCAGGCCGGCGGACCGGGCGGCCAGACCTCGGTCTTCATCCGCGGCACCGATTCCAACCACACCAAGGTGCTGGTCGACGGCATCGACGCCAGCGACCCCAGCACGCCCAGCGGCACTTTCGATTTCAGCCAGATCCCGACCTGGGACATCGAGCGGGTCGAAATCCTGCGCGGACCGCAAAGCGGGCTCTACGGCTCGGACGCGATCGGCGGCGTCGTCAACATCATCACCAAGCAGGGCAAGGGCCCGGCGACGTTCAACGGCATGGTCGAGGGCGGCTCCTTCGCCACCTTCAACCAGGCGGCGGGCGTCAGCGGCAGCCAGGGCCGCGCGAATTACGATTTCAATTTCGTCCATCTGCGCGCCGCCGATTTGCCGGTGACGCCGACCAACCTGCTGCCGCCGGGCCAGGCGCGCATCGACGATTTCAGCAGCAACAAGACCTTCTCGGGCAAGGCCGGCGTCGACCTGACCGATAATTTCAGCGTCAACCTCGTCGGGCGCTATATCGATTCGCTCTACCGCACCACCAGCGACACCTTCTCGGTGGCGCCCTTCACCGGCGTTCCCGAAGCCACCCAGTCGCCGACCCAGGACCACGCCTTCCTCACCCGCGGCGAAGCCAAGCTCTTGTCGTTCGACGGCAATCTGGAAAACAAGATCGGCGTCGCCTACACGCATTACAATCGCAGCACCACCGACACCGATCCGGCCAATTTGCCGTCGACCCTTTCGGGCGACCGCACCAAGTTCAACTGGCAGGGCACCGCGCATCTCGGCAACGAGCGCACCATCGCCCTGGGACTCGAGGACCAGACCGACCGACTCGCCAATCTGGGTATAACCCCGGAGGTCCGGAACCGGTCGGGATTCGCCGAGCTGCACACGGTCATCCTCCCCCGGCTCTACGGCACCGCTTCGGTGCGCGAGGACGACAACAGCAGCTTCGGCAAGACGACGACCTGGCGGCTTGCGTCCTCCTATTTCGTGCCGATGATCGACACCCAGATCAAGGCGAGCTACGGCACCGGCTTCAAGGCACCGTCCCTGACACAGCTCTACGCCGTGCCCTCCGCCAACCCGATGCTCCAGCCCGAGACCAGCCGCGGTTACGACGCGGGGTTCGCGCAATCGCTGCTCGACAAGCGGCTTTCCTTCGGCGCCACGTATTTCCACAATCGCATCAAGGATCTGATCTCCTTCGCGCCGGTTTTTCCCTTTGCCAACATCAACGTCAACCAGGCGACGACCTACGGCGTGGAGACCTTCATCGCGGTCCAGCCGTTGCCGACCGTCGATCTGCGCGCCGATTACACCTATACCGTCGCGCGGAACGACAACACCGGCTCGGAATTGCTGCGCCGCCCGAAGAACAAGGTGAGCCTCGATGCGAGTTGGACGCCGCTGGCGCCCCTGACGCTGACCGGCGAGATCCTCTACGTCAGCTCCTGGTTCGACGCGACGCGCGACAACGCGACGATTTTCACGGCGAATTCATCGCCCTATACGCTGGTCAATCTCGCCGCCGAATACCGGGCAACCGCGAACACCACCTTCTTCGGCCGGGTCAATAACCTGCTCGACCGGCGCTACCAGGAGCCGATCGGCTTCCTGCAACCCGGCCTGGGCGTCTTCGCCGGCATCAGGGTCTCCTGGGGCGGGCCGGAGGCGAATTGATGAAAACCCGCCGCTCGATTAAGCTTCCGCCAATCGCAAAGGACATGCACATGAATGTTAAAGCGGCTTCCGGTAGCGGCCATCTGCCGGCCGGTGAAATCCTCTGGGCGGCGCTGCTGGCCGTCGCCGCCATCGGCGGCAGCCTGGCCTTCGCCTGCATCACGCCCTTTGCCGCCTTCGCGGTGATCGCGGCAGAGACCCAGCGGCCGCGTGCCGCCCTCGGCACCATGGCGCTCGTCTGGGCCGCCAACCAGGCGGTCGGCTATGCGCTGTTGGGCTATCCGTTCGACGGCCACGCGGCGCTGTGGGGCGCCGCCATCGGCGTCGCGGCACTGCTCGCCGCCGCCATGGCATCCCTGGTCGTCGCCCGCATGGCGGCGGCGCCCCGTTGGGCGCGGCTGGCGGTCGCCTTCGCCGCCGCCTTTGCCGCCTATGAATCACTCCTGCTGGCGCTCGGCATCGCCACCGGCGAGCTGGCGACATTCGCGCCCGGCGTGGTCGGCGATCTGGCGCTGCTCGACGCGGCGTGGCTCGCGGGCTTGGCGGTCGTCCAGGCCGGGCTCAGCCGCCTCGGCTGGCCGGCGGTGGGATTTCGCCGCCCCGCCTAGCAGAACCGGCGCGGAGCCCCTATCTTAGGGATCATGCCCGCGCCGCTTTTGACCGCCGAACGGCCGCTCGTCGATCAGGGCCGCCGCTTCCGCATCCATTCCGAATTCCAGCCCGCCGGCGACCAGCCGCAGGCGATCGAGGCGCTCGTCAAGGGCGTGCGCAACGGCGACCGCGAGCAGGTGTTGCTCGGCGTCACCGGCTCGGGCAAGACCTTCACCATGGCGCATGTCATCGAGCAGATGCAGCGCCCGGCGATCATCCTGGCGCCGAACAAGACGCTGGCGGCGCAGCTCTACGGCGAGATGAAGAGCTTCTTTCCGGAGAATGCGGTCGAGTATTTCGTTTCCTATTACGACTACTACCAGCCCGAAGCCTATGTGCCGCGCACCGATACGTTCATCGAGAAAGAATCCTCGATCAACGAGCAGATCGACCGCATGCGCCATTCCGCCACGCGCGCGATCCTCGAGCGCCGCGACACGATCATCGTCGCCTCGGTGTCGTGCATCTACGGCATCGGCTCGGTCGAGACCTATTCCGGAATGACCTTCACGCTCGCCGCCGGCGAGCGCTTTTCGCGCCACGATTTGCTCGCCAAGCTGGTCGAGCTGCAATACCGGCGCAACGACGTCAATTTCGCGCGCGGCACCTTTCGCGTGCGCGGCGACTCGGTCGAGATCTTTCCGGCCCATTACGAGGACCGCGCCTGGCGGCTGTCGCTGTTCGGCGACGAGCTCGAATCCATCCATGAATTCGACCCGCTGACCGGCGAGAAGACCGCGGCGATCGAATCGATCAAGGTCTATCCCAACAGCCACTACGTCACGCCGAAGCCGACACTTTATCAGGCGATCGCGCAGATCAAGCGCGACCTCAAGCTGCGGCTCGAGGAATTCCGCGGCCAGGGCAAGCTCCTGGAGGCCGAGCGCCTCGAACAGCGCACCACCTTCGACGTCGAGATGATGCAGGCGACCGGCAGCTGCGCCGGCATCGAGAATTACTCCCGGTATCTCACGGGCCGGGCGCCGGGCGAGCCGCCGCCGACGCTGTTCGAATACCTGCCCGCGGACACGCTGGTCTTCACCGACGAAGGCCACGTCACCATCCCGCAGCTCGGCGGCATGTACAAAGGCGACTACGCGCGGAAATTCACCCTGTCCGAATACGGCTTCCGCCTGCCCTCCTGCATCGACAATCGGCCGCTCAAATTCGAGGAGTGGGACGCGATGCGCGGCCAGACCGTCTGCGTCTCGGCGACGCCGGGGCCGTGGGAGCTCAACAAGACGCAGGGCGTCTTCGTCGAGCAGGTGGTGCGGCCGACCGGGCTGGTCGATCCGGTGCCGATCATCCGGCCGGTCGAGAGCCAGGTGGACGATTTGATGGCCGAATGCCGCGACTGCGCCAAGCTGGGCCAGCGCGTGTTGGTGACGACGCTGACCAAGCGCATGGCCGAGGCGCTGACCGAGTATTTCCACGAGAACGGCATCCGCGTGCGTTACATGCACTCCGACGTGGATACCCTCGAACGCATCGAGATCATCCGCGACCTGCGCCTCGGCGTCTTCGACGTGCTGGTCGGGATCAATCTGCTGCGCGAGGGCCTCGACATCCCGGAATGCGCGCTGGTGGCCATTCTGGACGCCGACAAGGAAGGGTATTTGCGCTCGCGGACGGCCTTGATCCAAACGATCGGCCGCGCCGCGCGCAACCTCGAGGGCCGCGCCATCCTCTATGCCGACCGGATGACCGACAGCATGAAGGCGGCGATCGAGGAAACCAACCGCCGCCGGGAAAAGCAGCAGGCCTACAACGCCGCGCACGGCATCACCCCGGAAAGCGTCAAGCGCGCCATCTCCGACATCCTGCAAAGCGTCTATGAGCAGGATCACGTGACGATCGGCACCGGGCCCGACGCGGCGTCGCATTACGCCGGCGCGAACCTCAAGACGGTCATCGCCGATTTCGAGAAGCGGATGCAGCAGGCCGCGGCCGACCTCGAATTCGAGGAAGCGGCGCGGCTCCGCGACGAGATCAAGCGCCTCGAGGAGATGGATCTCGGCATCTCGCCGCTCGGCGTGCCGCGGCCGCGCGGCCGCTCGATCGGCGGCAAGGCCGGCAGTTCCGCCAAGGCGATGGCCAAGGCCAAGGCGGCTCGCGGCAAGCGCGGGCGCGTCTGATGGCTGAAATCACCAGCGCGCGGGTCGCGCTCGTCACCGGCGGCAGCAAGCGCATCGGTCGCGCCATCGCACTGGCCCTGGCGGCGCATGGCTGCGACGTCGCGGTGCATTTCCGCAATTCGCGCGCCGACGCCGACGCCGTGGTGGCGCAGATCAAGCAGCAGGGCCGCCGCGCCGCGGCGATCGCCGCCGATCTCTGCCAGGAGAAGGAGGTGGTGGCGCTGCTCCCGCGCGTCGCCCAGGCGCTCGGGCCGGTCGGATTGCTGGTCAACAACGCCTCGGTCTTCGAGCAGGATTCGGCGCTGACCGCGACGCGGCAGGGCTGGGACCGCCATATGGAGGCCAATCTGCGCGCGCCCTTTGTGTTGATGCAGGGATTCGCCCGCCAGCTGCCGGACGATGCCGAGGGCGCCGTGATCAACATCCTCGACGAGCGGGTATGGAAGCTGACGCCGCATTTCGTCTCCTACACCGTCAGCAAGGCCGGTCTCTGGACGCTGACCCAGACCATGGCGCTGGCCTTGGCGCCGCGCATCCGCGTCAACGCCATCGGGCCGGGCCCGACGCTGCCGAGCCCGCGCCAGACCGACGACCAGTTCCGCCATCAGATCGAGATGCTGCCGCTGCAGCGCGGCGCCACGCCCGAGGAGATCGCGCGCGCGGCGATCTTCATCCTCGATTCGCCGGCGATGACCGGACAGATGATCGCACTCGACGGCGGCCAGCATCTCGGCTGGGCGCAGACCAGCCGCGAACCGCCCGCGAGCGAATAGCGGACAAAGACGCGCATGAATTTTCGCGCGCGCCGGCGGCGGCGGCAAAGCGCGAGCCACGTTGCCGTGTTTTGCGCGAAACCACCGCTAAGTATCGGACGCGCGTGGAAATTTTGAATTTGCCGCGACGCGGGGGAGGGCCGAAAGTTTTCAACAGGCCAAAAATCGTATGGCGGTTCCGTGGCGGAAAGCCCTTTATTTCCCTACTGTTACGTGGTGTTTACACTTCGTGCAAAAATGCACTTGGGAAAACAACCCATTAGGCGAGATGCCGATTTTTTGGGCAAACCGGCCAAAGCCCTTCACCGACCGGAGAGCGGCCGTCGCGGGGGCTGCTTATATACAAGCTTACCCACAGCCGCCGTGGATATCGCAGACCGTGCCGCCTGCGCGGGCACCGGACGCCGCCGCGGCGCATGATTTTTCCGGACGCGCGCGGCGTGCCGGCGCAATTTAAGTTGAATCGGCGATGAGCGACGAATTCGACGAAGACGACGCGCCCGATCTGGGCCCCGAACCGCCGCCGGGCGGCAATCTGGCGCGCGGCGTCGACGCCATTCGCGCCATACTCAAGACCTTGCCGCCGGCGCCGGGCGTCTACCGCATGCTCGACGCCAAGGGCAACGCGCTCTATGTCGGCAAGGCGGCCCATCTCAAGAATCGCGTCGCCAATTACACCAATCTTGCCGGCCTGCCGGTGCGGCTGAAGCGCATGGTGGCGGAGACGCGCGCGCTCGAAATCGCCATTACCCACACCGAGGTCGAGGCGCTGCTGCTCGAGTGCAATCTGATCAAGCGCCTGATGCCGCGCTACAACGTGCTGCTGCGCGACGACAAATCCTTCCCCTACATCCATCTTTCGGGCGGCCACCCCTTCCCGCAGCTCGGCAAGCATCGGGGATCGCGCGGCGATAAGGGCGATTATTTCGGGCCTTTCGCCTCGGCGGGCGCCGTCAACCGCACGCTTATCGCCCTGCAGCGCGCCTTCCTGCTGCGCTCCTGCTCGGACAGCGTCTTCGCGTCGCGGACGCGGCCCTGTCTGCTCTACCAGATCAAGCGCTGCAGCGGCCCGTGCGTCGACCGCATCGACCAGCCGGGCTATCAGCGGCTGGTCGAGGAAGCGCGCGGTTTTCTTTCGGGCAAGAGCCAGGAGGTGCAGAGCCGCCTCGCCCGCCGCATGCAGGAACTGGCCGAGCACCGCGAATTCGAGAGCGCCGCAATGCTGCGCGACCGCATCCGCGCCCTGACGCAGGTCCAGGGCCGCCAGGACATCAATCTCGACGGGCTGGGCGATGCCGACATCATCGCGCTGCACCAGGCGGGCGGGCAAAGCTCGCTCCAGGTGTTCTTCTTCCGCGGCGGCCAGAATTGGGGCAACCGCGCCTATTTCCCGAGCCATGCGCAGAATCTCGAAGCGGCCGAAATCATGGGCGCCTTCCTCGGCCAGTTCTACGCCAACAAGCCGCCGCCGCCGCAGATCCTGCTGAGCCACCGGCCGGCGGAGGCCGATCTCATCGCCGCCGCCCTGTCGGAGCGCGCCGCGCGCAAGGTCGAGCTCGCGGTGCCGTCGCGCGGCGACAAGAAGAAGCTGGTGGCGCACGCGTTGTTGAACGCGCGCGAGGCGCTCGGCCGCCGCCTGGCCGAGAGCTCGGCCCAGCGCAAGCTGCTGGAAGGCGTCGCCCAGGCCTTCGGCCTCGACGGCACGCCGCAGCGCATCGAGGTCTACGACAACAGCCACATCCAGGGCGCCCATGCGGTGGGCGCGATGATCGTCGCCGGGCCCGAGGGCCTCCTCAAGAGCGCCTACCGCAAATTCACCATCCGCGAGCAGATCGCCCCGGGCGACGATTTCGCCATGATGCGCGAGGTGCTCGGCCGGCGCTTCGCCCGCGCGCTCAAGGAAAACCCCGACCGGAGCGGCTTCCCCGATCTGGTGATGATCGACGGCGGCGCCGGCCAGCTGAGCGCCGCCTGCCAGGTGCTGGTCGATCTCGGCCTCGGCGATCTACCGCTGGTGGCGGTCGCCAAAGGCCCCGACCGCAACGCCGGGCGCGAGCGCTTCTTCCGCCCCGGCAAGCCGCCGCTCAGCCTGGAGCCCCGGGACCCGATCCTCTATTTCCTCCAGCGGCTGCGCGACGAGGCGCACCGCTTCGCCATCGGCGCCCACCGCGCCAAGCGGACCAAGGCGATCGGCCTGTCGTTGCTGGACGAGATCCCCGGCATCGGAGCGCGGCGCAAGAAGGCGCTGCTGCACCATTTCGGCTCGGCCCGGGAGGTCGCGGCGGCCGGCCAGACCGATCTTGAGCGCGTCGACGGGATAAGCCGGATTGTCGCAAAAAAGATTTATGATCATTTCCATGCCGAGGGCTAAACTCGCGGTCTTCGGCCCTCTGCCACCCCAAGCGCATTGACGCCGCGAATGCTGACGAATTTACCCAACCTGCTCACGCTGTCGCGGATCGCCGCGATCCCGCTGGTGATCGCCACCTTCTACATGGCGCCGCCGCAAGGCCCCTGGCTCGGCTGCGCGATCTTCACCCTGGCCGGCCTGACCGATTGGCTCGACGGCCGCCTGGCGCGGCTGTGGCAGCAGCAATCGGAGATCGGCCGCTTCCTCGACCCGATGGCCGACAAGCTGTTGGTGGCGACGACCCTGTTCATGCTGGCGGTGTTCGACCGCTTCTCGACGAGCGCGATCGTGCCGGCGCTGGTCATCCTGATGCGCGAAATCCTGGTGTCGGGCCTGCGCGAGCATCTCGCGCGGCTGCGCGTCTCCATGCCGGTTTCCAAGCTCGCCAAGTGGAAGACCCTGATCCAGATGGTGGCGATCGGCGTGCTGCTGGTCGGCGATTCCGGTCCGGCGATCATCCCGGTGCGGATCATCGGCGAGGTGCTGCTGTGGATCGCCGCCGCGCTCACCGTCAAGACCGGCTACGATTACCTCCATGCCGGCCTGATCCACATCAACCGGCCGGCGCCCCGGGCGTCGTCGATCAAGGCGGCAAAGCCGAGCCGCGTCACGTGACGACGAATCGCATGCGGGTCTTCGGGCTCGCGGGGTGGAGCGGCAGCGGCAAGACCACGCTCGTCGCCCGGCTCATTCCGGCGCTGATCGCGCGCGGCGTCTCGGTCTCGACGGTGAAGCATGCCCATCACGACTTCGATATCGACCAGCCCGGCAAGGATAGCTGGAAGCATCGCCAGGCCGGTGCCAACGAGGTGCTGATCGCCTCGGCCAACCGCTGGGCCTTGATGCACGAGCATCGCGGCGCGCGCGAGCCCGGCCTTGCCGCGCTCATCGCCCATCTGAGCCCGGTCGACCTCATCCTCGTCGAGGGCTTCAAGCGCGAGCCCTATCCCAAGCTCGAGAT